>CAKZKB010000001.1 GCA_937121005.1 uncultured cyanobacterium
GTGCGCTGTCGGGTTGCTTTCCTTCGAGCGCTTTACTAATCTAGCAATGCCTTTTTGAGATTGTCAACCCTTTTGACGAAAAAATTTTCGGGTTTTTGTGAAACTCGCTCCAGTAAAGGGTTTTGACGATCGCGTTTTTGAGATAGACCCCAGTTCGCTCCAGACCGTTACCGTACTTAGCCAGGGGTCGCCGCCCGACGATCGCCCCACTGACGGAGGATATCGGTGACCGCAAGCCCCTGGCTTTAGACATGGGGCCTTAATTTTGAACTCTGAATTGGTGAATTCTGAATTGGAGCGATAGCGACTGACCCCAATCCGCGTTACGATCGAGACTGTCTAATCTGATATGTAGCAGTTTGCCCGATGTTCGACGCACTGGCCGATCGCCTCGAAGACGCTTGGAAAAAATTACGCGGACAGGACAAGATCTCCGAGTCCAACGTCAAAGAAGCCCTCAAGGAGGTGCGCCGCGCCCTACTTGCGGCGGACGTTAACCTGCAAGTGGTCAAGGATTTTGTCGCCGATGTGGAAAAGAATGCCATCGGGGCCGAGGTCGTTGCGGGGGTGCGCCCCGACCAGCAGTTCGTAAAAATCGTCTATGACGAACTGGTGAAGGTGATGGGGGAAGAAAACGTCCCCCTGGCCAAAGCGGACGCGCCGCCCACTGTAGTTTTGATGGCGGGGTTGCAGGGGACGGGTAAAACGACGGCTTCGGCGAAGCTGGCCCTGCACCTGCGTAAGAAGAAGCGATCGACTCTATTAGTGGCGACGGACGTTTACCGCCCGGCGGCGATCGACCAACTGGTGACGCTGGGCAAACAGATCGATATCCCTGTATTTGAGTTAGGAACGGACACCGATCCGGTGGAGATCGCCCGCCAAGGTGTGGAGAAAGCCAAAGCCGAAGGCATCGATACGGTGATTATCGATACGGCCGGTCGCCTGCAAATCGATGAAGAGATGATGGGGGAACTGGTTCGCATCAAGGAGACGACGCAGCCAGACGAAACCCTGCTGGTGGTGGATGCCATGACCGGACAAGAGGCCGCCAGTCTGACGCTAGCATTTCACGATCGCATTGGCATCACTGGAGCCATCCTGACTAAACTCGACGGCGACAGTCGCGGCGGGGCAGCCCTGTCGGTGCGGCGAATTTCTGGCGCGCCGATCAAGTTCGTCGGTATGGGTGAAAAAGTGGAAGCCCTCGAACCGTTTTATCCCGATCGCCTCGCGTCGCGCATTTTAGGGATGGGTGACGTGGTGAGTTTGGTCGAAAAAGCGGCCGAACAAGTGAATCTCGATGACATCGAGGAAATGCAGGCCAAGATCGTCGAAGCTAAATTTGACTTCAACGATTTTCTCAAACAAATGCGCCTGATGAAAAATATGGGATCTTTAGGCAGTTTGATGAAGATGATCCCCGGTATGGGCAACAAACTCAGCGACGAACAACTGAGTCAAGGGGAAGCAAAGATGAAAAAAACCGAGGCGGCGATTAATTCGATGACGGAGGAGGAACGAACAAATCCGAAGTTGCTATCGAGTTCGCCGAGTCGTCGCCGTCGCATTGCCCGAGGATCGGGACAAAACGAACGGGATATCAGCGATTTGGTTAACGAGTTTCAAAAGATGCGATCGCTGATGCAGCAAATGAGTACCGGAGGCGGTATGCCCGGTATGCCCGGTATGGGTGGATTTGGCAACCCGTTTGGGGGAATGTTTGGCGGCGGACAGGCTCCACCTCCCGGTTGGCGGGGTCACGGTCAAGGGAAGAAGAAGAAGAAAAAAACGAAGAAAAAGAAAGGATTTGGAGATCTGTAATGTGCGTTCGATCCTCTCCCCCTCCTACTTGGGAGAGAGATTAGGAATCTAGGTGCGAGGTGTCAAGGATGAAGTCAGAAGGATGAATATTGCTTTCTCCTTGTCTCCCTCAATCCCCCCTAGAACCTAAAACCTAAAACCTAAAACCTTCTTCAATTATACACTTTTTGATAGTATGCCCGATATTCTTCCGAGAGTAACGGTTTCCACCAGTCCTCGTTTTCTAAGTACCATTGCACGGTTTTTCGCAATCCTTCTTCGACGGTGACGGAGGGTTGCCAACCGAGATCGGATTGAATTTTGCTCGCGTCGATCGCGTAGCGGCGATCGTGTCCGGCGCGATCTTTAACAAAAGTTATTAACTCCTCGCTCGGGCGCAGGGGTAAATCTCCAGCCAATTCGTCCATCAAACGGCACAACATTCGTACTAGGTCGATGTTTTTGACTTCGTTATTGCCACCAATATTGTAGGTTTCTCCAGGTTTTCCCCGTTCGATCGCGCAATCTAAGGCGCGACAATGATCTTTGACATACAGCCAATCGCGCACGTTTTGACCGTCACCGTAGACGGGTAAGGGTTTGCCCAGTAAAATGTTGATGCACATGAGAGGGATCAACTTCTCTGGGAAGTGATACGGCCCGTAATTGTTGGAACAGTTGGTAATAATTGTGGGGACGTTGTAGGTATGGAAATAGGCGCGAGCAAAGTGGTCGCTGCTGGCTTTGGAAGCGGAATAAGGGCTGTTAGGGGCGTAGGGAGTGGTTTCAGAAAAAGGCGGATCTTCGGGATTCAAACTGCCGTACACTTCGTCAGTGGAAACGTGCAAAAATAGGGGCCGAGGAGTGGCGGGCAAACTGTTCCAGTGATGGCGAAAGGCTTCGAGAAGGGTAAATGTGCCGATAATATTAGTTTGCACGAAAGCATCGGGGCCGAGAATGGAGCGATCGACGTGAGACTCGGCGGCGAAGTGAACGATGGTATCGATCGCCTCTTTTCTTAGCAGTTTTTCGATTAAAGGGCGATCGCAAATATTGCCTTGGACGAAGCGAAAGTTGTCGTCTCCTTCTAAGTCGGCGAGGTTGGCAAGGTTCCCGGCGTAGGTGAGTGCGTCGAGCACTACAATGCGATCGCGCCTGTCGCGATCGTGCCAGTAACGCACGAAATTAGAGCCGATAAACCCCGCACCTCCAGTAATTAAAATCCGGCGGGGTGTTTGCGCGATCGAAGCAGTATCCATGCAGGGCAGTAATGACGGGCGAACCGTTATCTCATAGCACATCTACCATAGCAGAAAATGAGGCGGTTCAGTTTTATCTAAGTTTAGAGAACGCGAGGCGCGATTGCTGCTGCTGTTAGCAACAATACCAGTATTCCCGCCAAGCCAGCTAGGGGTTTTCCGGGCGCACCTGTCACCCATTGTGGTATATTGTCTGTATAATGAAGGGCATCGCCTGTATCTAAAAACGCGATCGCCCAGACCCAACCCGCGTGCAGTCCCCAAGCTAACCCCAAACCGCCGCCGTCAGCGACGCAAGCGAGACACAACACCAGCCCCATTAATGTCAGTCCGGGAAGTTGTTCGAGGGCGTTGCGTCCGTCCCAAACAAGGTGTCCGAGGGCGAAGATAATGCTTGCTAGTATTGCTGCGACTACTGTACCACCCAGTTCGGCGAAAACGTAACCGCGAAATACTAACTCCTCGATCGCGCCGATCCAGAGTGCAATTCCTAACCTGGGAAACGCGATCGCGATCCAGTTTTCGGGTCGTTTGAGGGCGATCGCGCCTATGACAACTTGGATGCCATAAGATATTACCATACCTGCGAGGGCGATCGCCAGCCCGATGGCAAATGAAACCAGGACTTCCGGTTGCCAGCTTACCCCAAAACTTGCCAGGGACACCCCTTCAATTCGAGACGATACCCACACCGCCAAGGGTGCGAATAAATATAAGGAACAGACGAGGGGCAGTTTTTGTTCGGGTGTGAAGGGTTGGAACGGTTTCCACTGCGTCCGTTTGGCGATGGGAACGGCGACGGGAAGCCAAGCCACCAGCCAACCACTAGAGAATAATATCAGTTTGGCAAAGGCAAAAGCAAGCATCGATATTAGCGAGGTGTGAGGATATTTGTAGGGGCTAAGCATTCGCGCCAGTTAACAAACGACTTTATTAATAACTAAACATAGTGAATGCTTCGCCCGCCTAGGTGCATCGAATTGTAGCATTAATTAACCAAACTTCACATAAAATCTAACAATCGCAACTGAGTCGCGTTGGGTATCGTTACCTCTACCCAATCTACGAAATTTCTTGTCTCTGGTTTTGCCAGGGAACGTCATTGAGAGGGCGAAAATCCCATTTCCTGCAAGGCTTGTCGCAAGCGATCGCCTTTAGGCGACTGCTGTTTGTCGTAAAGAGAAATAGCGGACTGGAACGCTGCCAAACCTTCGCGAACTCGGGCACGTTTGAGTTGAACGACACCTAAATTTTGATAGGCGATCGCGTATTCGGGATCGAGATCGATCGCCTGTTGGTAGGCTTCGGCGGCTTGTTTGAATTTCCCTAACTCTTTTAGCGTCTTGCCGAAGTTAAAGTAACCGATGGCAAAGTTAGGGTCAATTTCGAGTACGGTTTGATAGGCAGATAAAGCAGCAGAAAAGTTGCCCCGACTTTCGTACAAGCCACCTAAGTTGTTGTAGCTGCCAATTTTGAGTCGCGGCGGAAGATCGATTTTGAGTGCGTTTTGGTAGCAGGCGATCGCGTCCGCAATGCGGTTTTGTTTCGTGCGAGCAATGGCGAGATGGTAGTACAATTCGTAGTGTAAGTTCTCTCCTAAATTTTGGCAAGTCAGCGCTTTTTCTAAAAGCCGAACGCCTGCTTCTATATTTCCCTCCGTCACGTACAGCGCCCCTAACTTGCTGCTAACGTAAGCATCATCGGGGTGCGATCGATAAAAGGTTTCCATGGCCGATCGCGCTCGCTGGCGCTTGTTTTTCGCCGCGATCGTTTGCGATCGATAGCCATCGTGTAAAATCGCGATCGCTTCGAGTTGGATAATATTCCAATGCGGTTCTCGGTCTAAAATTTGGCTAACACTGTCGTCGATCGTCGCATGGTAAGGTCGAGAGAAATAGAGATTTGGATGATTGCGAAACAGTCGCGATACGAGAGAATAGGGCGACTGCATTGCTCCAATTTCTTGGCGCACTAAATTGATAGCGAGATGGTTGTCAACCGCGATCGCGTCTCGTAAAATGGGGATAATTTCTGGAGTCAGACGTTCGTCCGCATCGAGAACTAAAATCCAGTCGCCAGTAGTGTATTTTAGCGCTTCATTGCGTGCGGTTGCAAAGTCGTCGTTCCATTGAAAATAATATACTTTTGCCCCGCGCGATCGCGCCACTTCGGGGGTATTGTCTGTCGAACCCGTATCGAGAACGACAATTTCATCGACGATCGATCTGGCGCTATCGAGGCAAGCCGAGAGCGTTTTTTCTTCATCTTTGATGATGGCACACAAGCTGAGTTTTGTCATCGTTCTCCTAGAATGATGTAACATAAGTATTCAGGTGGTACAGAGAAACCCGGTTTCTGAAGGGAAAAACAATGAAGGCAGACATCTGGAGTTTAGACAAAATCCGATTTGACGCTACATATGGTGGTGTCTGCCGACAAGACACCACTATATATGGTGTAGTACCCCCCATTTGTCTAAACTCCAACAGACATGACAGAATGGGGAAATTGACCGTATAGAAAACGATACAGCGATCGTGCCACACCGCGGCCGGTATAGTCAGGATGGGTTGCCAGAGTTTTGATATAAATAGCGATTTCTTGGCGCATTTCGGCTTCGCTCATGCGGGTTTGGGTTAGAATGTCGTCAGGTATAACAAGACTCATGGCGATCGCGTCTCGACTGTTTCTATTCTACACCCGCGATCGCGCTTCGCTGTGGTACGATCGACCTAGAGCGAGAATAGGTCAAGTTTATGGCAGTTCGCGAACCTCGATACAGCAAAGAAGAATTTGCTCGATGCGGCGACGAGATCTACGAAGCTCAAATTGGTTGCGATCGCTCCTTTCTCGGTTTTTTGGGTGGGTTTTTACCGCTATTTAGCTCGGCAATTTTTTCCCAATCAATTGCACCATCAGAAGTAGAAAAATGGTTGAGAAACTCTTTTGTAAATCGATTGACTGCATTGTTCCACGCTTCTTGATAGTCAGGACGGTGGCGAGTTGGATAATCTTTCATCAGCCGCATCAGCTTCAGATAAAAATCCGGGTCTCCCGTAATTTCTTCCCAAAAGACTTGACCCGATCGCGTTGCATAAAGGCGTTTCTCGTTGGCTTCTGTATTTGTTCTTCCATAGCATTGGCCGAGTAAAGCTCTAAATTCTTTGTGTAAATTTTTCTTCAGAAATTCCTCGCGAGCGTTGATAAAATTATCTTTTAGCTTGCGTTTCTGGTCGGCATTGCCCCAATTGGGGCCGGATTTCACTTGCACGACAGTATAGACTTCCTCTGTTTCTATAACTACATCCATGCCAATTTGTTCGGCTTCTGTTGCTTTTCCAACCGCTTTGACAATCGGCTCAAAAAAGACATGACCGAAGATACCTTCATCTGACGAGGAAATATAGGCTTGCAGTAATTCTTTGATGATATCTGAGGCATCTTGAATGCCAAGTGCCCGAAACAAATAAGGATTTTTGCGCTGCAAAGTTTTCCACAGATTCAGTTTTTGCAAAGTTTGGATTCGGCGATCGTAAAAGATCTCCAACTGAGTGGCAATCAATCGTTCTAGTTCTTCAGATGGAATTGACATTGTACTCTCCTTTTTTCTCCCATAGCGTCAATTGAGTTGTTCCCTGCAAGCGATCGCGAGCAATTTGACAATACTCGGGTTTGACTTCGATCCCAATAAAGCGGCGATTGAGTTCTTCGCAAGCGACAGCCGTCGTTCCCGATCCTACAAAGGGATCTAAAACAACATCATTCGCTTGAGTAAATAATTTGATAAACCACTTTGGTATTTCGACGGGAAAAGCAGCACTATGACCGCGATTGCCGCATTCGGTAGCCAAATGTAGCACGTTAGTCGGGTAAGCCATGGGACGATCGACCCAATTAGATACATTTTTACCGAACCCGCTACCCACTTTTGAGGTATCTCGCTGCTTATCGGTATCGCTGAGTTTGCTGAGTCGCTTGTGTCGCCACTCTCCCATAGGAACCATAACGGCTTCTTGATACATCGCAAACTTTTTGTTCAGACTAAAATGTAGGCATCGTTCCCAGGAATCGCGAAATCGATTGGGCCATTTTCCCGGATAGCAGTTCTTTTTATGCCAGCAATACTCTTCTACCCAAAGCCAACCTTGCCGACGCATCTCTAAAATGAGTTCTAAGACAAAAGTATGGCGTTCTCCATCAATTACAGGCTCTTTGATATTCAGAATGAAAGATCCCTCTGGCTTCAAGATTTTTTGAAGTTCTTGGGTAATGGGAAGAAACCAACTGACATATTCATCAACTTTTACGCCGCCGTAGGTTTTACTTCGACGATCGGCATAGGGTGGAGAAGTCACAACGAGATCGACGGCATCTGTCGGTAATGTCTTCAGAACGTCTCGACAGTCTGCTTCTATAATGCGATCGACAAAAGAGGATAAATCTTTCATTCCATTTAGTTTGAGGGACGCATCTAAAATATTAGTACAAGTTGCTCCCAAGTGCAAATACCCTACCAACAGGCCCCGATCGCGGGCCGCCACCCTGGAAGCGATCGCGCCTCCGTTCTCTCTTGGCTGTGGTAAAATTGGCTTAAACTGCGAACAGGTATAAAAATGCCCGTACTTACTCTGAGCAACGAACAGGCGATCGAACTGGTCAAACAGTTACCCGCCGAACAACAAACCGAGGTGTTCAAAGTCTTGCTGCGCCAGCAGTGGGAAACATGGGAGTCGCTATCGCAATACGGAGAGGAAAAAGTTAGAGTGGTGGCGCAAGAGCGAGGTCACAATTGGGATACAATGACGGAAGAGGAGCGCGAAGCCTTCATTGACGCGATCGCGCATGAGGAGTGATGCTAAGTTGAGCGATCGCATCCTGTCCGGACTCAAAGTGTAACAAATTCTACATATTTGGATTAATTGTTGGGAAGGACTTGACAATCTTTTCTCAAAAAGCTAAACTTCTACTAGACTTAGATTTAGATATGCCCTGACTAGCAAGTTATGTTAAAACCAGAAAACGTTTTTACACCAAGAGCTTCTGACGTTAACGAATCCATGTATATAGATCGGGGAGATCTAGAAAGCGATCTTGAAAAAGGTTTGCGTAGTGGGATGCACCTTATGATCTATGGTGAAAGTGGTAGTGGTAAAACCTGGCTGTATAAGAGAGTTTTAAAAAAATTGAATATAAAGGTTTATATAGCTAATTTAGCAAACGCATCAAGGCTTAAGTCTATCAACGCTGAATTTGAAAATTTAATAAAAAGGGAGCAGTTGCCCAAAAAAACAGGATTTACAGAGAGTAAAAAAGGACAATTGGGTATTCCAGCTACTGCTAATGCGGAACTAAGCCATCAAAATCAATATATGATTGGTGAAATGGAGCCATTTGAGGCTTATTTGAGCCATATCCGTGAGGTAGCTGGGCAGGAAAAAGCTGTTCTCGTGCTCGATAATCTCGAGGCGATCTGGTCAGATAGTAACTTGCTATCAGAGCTAGCAAATGTTATTACACTCCTCGATGATGAACGTTACGCCTTTTATAAAGTTACAATCTTAATTGTAGGTGTACCTGGAGATTTACGAAAATATTATCAAAAAACTCAAAATTTGGCTACTGTTGCAAATCGAATCAGGGAACTACCTGAAGTTTCAAGAATGACAATAGAACAGTGTGCGAAACTCATTCATACAGGTTTTATCTCTTTACTTAAATATGAAATAGATGATTACAATAAAGTATCTTCTCATATTTCATGGGTAACCGATAGGCTACCTCAGAGAATACATGAGTATTGTTGGGAGCTTGCAATCTTGGGAGAAGAAAACCAGGGAAAAATAGAAAGCAGTCAGCTAAATCGAGCCGATCAGTTATGGCTTAAACGATCGTTGGCCTCAAATTATACAGTTGTAGAGTCTATGATGAATGAGCGAGATACCAAAGTTGGACGACGCAATCAAACGCTATATTCTCTAGGCTTAGTAGAAAAAGAAGAGTTTAAGTGGTCTGACGTAGAGGAAATTTTAAGAAGAGAGTTTCCTGACTCTACACAAGGTTTAGCTTTAAACCTTCCTCAAATATTGAGTGGTTTATCTGCATCTGAGCATAAAACACCAATTATCAAACGTTCTCCTAAAGGAGATTCATACTGTTTTTCCGATCCAAAGTATAGGATGTGCCTGAGAGCAATGCTAAGAAAAGTATCTGATTCCGATTCAGTTGACAAGTTACCTATTTCTGATGTTTAGGAATAGCTAAAACCCGATCGCCCCCAACTGCAAATACTCTACCAACGTAGACGGATCCACCCCCAACTGACCCCGATCGCGTTCCGCCGCCATTCCCGCCGCCGCGTGCCAACCCACCGCCGCCGCCACCATGGGAGCGATCGCCCTTTCTTGTTTCACCCCTTGCGCCACCAGACCCCCCACCAACCCCGTGAGGACATCCCCGGATCCGCCTCGCGCCAAGGCCGGGGTACTCTCAGCCACCAGCCACGCCGAACCGTCGGGATGCGCGATCGCCGGCCGGGCTCCTTTATAAACGACGATCGCGCCACAGTCTCGAGCCGCCGATCGCGCTGCGTCCACCCCCGCACCCTCAATATCGGGAAACAGGCGCTTAAACTCCCCCGGATGGGGGGTTAAGATCGTCGGATCTTTAGTTATGTTTCTAGGTACGGAATGCCACAACTTCTGACTGGCGAGGATGTTTAACCCGTCTGCGTCCAGAACTAGGGGACGATCGCCCTCCCAGAGACGACGCACCACC
>CAKZKB010000002.1 GCA_937121005.1 uncultured cyanobacterium
TGTATCTCCCCTCTCAAGATGGGGAGTTCTAGCCTGCCCGAACAACTTACTATAGCACTGGCAGCCCATTTTTGTCAGGTTTGGCAAACTTTTGTATTGTTGCGACTGTTTCAGGACGATCGCGCTCGAAAGCGCACGCGCAGGCCGCCTTTGGGGTAGCGAATGGGAAAGGCGATCGTCTCTAGGCTTTGTCCGGGAAGCAGTTCCCATTCATAGCGTTGCAGAACCCGAACCGCCAGAATTTTCATTTGCAGTTTAGAGAACCCCATACCGATACAGTTGCGGTGTCCGGCCCCAAAGGTAATCAGGGAATAGGGAGGCAACTGCCAGTTGAGAAAGCGATCGGGATCGAAGCGGTGGGGGTCGGGATAATCGTCGAGCAAGGCGATGACGCGATCGTTCTCAGCACTCCAATCTTGCCCGAAGAAGACGCGAATGAGAATATCGAGGGTCAAGCGTTTGAACTCTTCGAGCCAAAAAGAATGTTTTTATACTTTTCTCGCTTGCACGAAAAATATGCCTGTCCCGTTTTTCAAGTGGTTGTGTTTTCCTTCGATGCGCCGCAACGGGCAGAAGGCGATCGCTATCGGGTTGAAGTGTTGGGCGCGACAGCCGTCATATCAAATCCTGGGATCGTAGGCAGGAAAACTGAAACCGCGAACTGCTGTCACCGACTACGTTTGCGCTACGCGGATAACCTGCTGTTGAGGGGAAGAAGGACTCCAACGAGGACTCCAACAAGGACTCCAACAAGGAAAAGAAGTGACTGCAAACTTAGTTTTGCGTCAATTGCGCCGTCGTTTGGGGAACATTGGCGACGATCGCGAAATTCGAGTGCGCCAGCTTTCACTCTCGCAGTTGGAAGAACTCGGGGAAGCCTTGCTAGACTTTTCTAGTTTGGAAGCGCTCGATCGTTGGTTGTCGAGCGCACAATCGCTTTCGGGGTAAACGATTTCTGTGGCCGGGGTTTGTTGTCTCATGGTCGTTGTCGAGAAGACCATCTCTTTTAGAGTAACTCGAAACAAGAAGTGACGGCAAACTTAGTTTTGCGTCAACTGCACCGTCGCTTTGCTTTTACCCGCTAAAATTGCGCCGATAGGCTGCGTAGGTAGCCCGGACTTGCGCCCCCAATTTCCGAGCAACTCGCCGGGAGGCATAGTTATCGTCTCGAACCAAACTATAGCCGAGATAGGTTGCACCCCGACGGGCCAGTTCCAAGAATCCGTAACCCGTGAGGGCGAGCCCCAAACCACGTCCGCGAGCTTTGTCGCATACGCCAACATTGAGGGCGTTGAGCTTTTCGCGATCGTCCAAAACTCGACCTTCCGCTAAAAAAGCTCCCCCACTCATTTCAGGAAACAAGGAAATAAAACCGACCGGATGGTTTTCCTCGTAGGCGAACGCCACAAAGTCAAGAATCCCGATCGGTTCTAAACTTTGAATAAAAAACGCTGCTTCGGTTTCGCTCCAGGCCGACCATCCCCAATGACTAGCAAAGGTTTCGTTAAATAAAGCCGCCAGTTGGGGAGCGCGATCGGCTTCGGGAACGGCTCGCAAGGGTCGGATGTTGTAGCCCGCACTGCTTACCCGATCGATTGCTGCTTGCCAGTGGGAAATCGCTTTAGGTGTTGCTGCCACAATATAATCGGTAAATCCCTTTTCTAGCTCGCAACCCGCTTCTTTCAACAAGGCATGATAGTAAGGTGGATTTTGACGCACCAAAGATGGGGGCAAGGTGTCGTAATTGTCCGCAGCAAAAGGATTGTCGAGCAAGGCACTATGATAGCCTACCCGCGCTGCGGTTAATCCCCGTTTTGCCAACCATTCGCAGGCTGCATCAAAGAGCAATTGAACCGCTTCAGGTTCGTTGGGAAGCGCTTCAAACCAACATAAATGCCCTAATGTTTCTTGCCACTGCTGGCGATAGCGATCGTCGGCAACCGCCAACACGCGAGCCACAATTTCCCCTGCTTTCAATGCGACAAACGGACGCAGATGCCGTCCGCTGGCAAAGGGATTCGTCCCGTTCAAAAAGGATAGATGGTAGTCGATGGGGGCTTTCCAGCGAGCCGATCGATACTCGTAAACGCGATCGGGAAACCCTGCAAACGCTTTGAGTTCTGCTTCAGTTTGGGGCGTATTGATGGAGAGGGTTGTCATTGTCGGGCCTCGCGCTTCTTTAAACAAACAAGCAACCCGATTTCCGTGCAGAAACCGGGTTGCTATTCTTCACTACTAGGCATGGTAACATTCCTAAGTTCAAGCGGCAGACGGTTGGCTTTCACTCACGTTGAGGTTCAGTTCTCGCAATTTGGCCACTAAGGATCCTGCCGAGACATTCCCAAACGTGGTGACGGTAATGCGAGCCGTTTTCCAGCGATTTTCCGCTTCGGTGCGCTCCACGTTGGCGCTGTCGGCAATGGCAGCGACGGCCGCAGGCAAGTTAGCTGCGTTGTCAGCAATATATCCTTTGCGTTCCATGAGCATTAAGGCGTAATAAACTTCAGCCGGGGAAACTTTATCTTCCAACAGTTCTACTAATTCGTCTGTCGTGCGCTGACCGTCAATTAAGGGTGCGAGCGCTTCGTAAATTTCCCCCGTGAGGACGAAGTAGTTTTGTTCGTCGAGCAAAAATACACCCACCGACTCGACGGGTTCGACGTGAAACTGACGTTTGAACTGGGGTCGATCGAGCATGGCTTGTGCGAGTATAGGGAAAATCCCAGGTAGCGCCTGGGATTGGAGTAGCGATGTTGGGAGTTGTAAAACCCCTTAGTTAAACGGAGTGTTGCAGCTAGCACTTCCGGCAGGATTGATGCAGCTAGCACTTCCGGCAGGATTGATGCAGCTAGCACTTCCGGCAGGAGCGATCGACTTCATCGGGCTGGCTCCGTAGAGGTGCTCGTCACCCAGTCCGGGGGCGGCAGGCAGGTCGATTTGGAAGATTCCATTACCCGCTAGTTTCAGTCCGGCTTCGCCGTTGGTGTTGGGGTTGACGATGGCTTCGATAGCTAGGCCAGCTTCGCGCAGAACCGCGGCCGTTTCGTTTACAAAACGATTGTAGAAATCTTTATCGAACCAGGCTTTGGCGATCAGTTTGGAGACGGAGGCTTGGATTTTGTTAGAAACTTGAGCTTGCATGGGATTACCCTCGTAATGATTGACGAACATGAGTAGATGAAACGGAGTGAGCCGCAAGTGCAAACAGGCACAGCTATCCTGTCAGTAACGCAGCTTTCTCTCTCAAGAACCGAGCCAAGGTTCGATGGAAAGATGGTTTTGTAGCTGCTTTACTGTCGGAATGCCCGATGCAGTTTTTAGCTTTAGATTGGCAACGACACTTGAAACTTTGGAGTTTGTCGTTTTGGGTGTTTTGAGAACTGTTTGGAGTTAGCTCTCGAACCCGTTTGTCGTTGTGACTTTTGGCAGTTGAACTGAGTGACTTAGGTCACTCCCTCAACCTGTTAGTAACTTACCATCGGCTTTTGGGATTTGTCAAGACTTTTGAGATTTTTTTTTGAGTCAGCGTTGCTTATCACAATGATTAGCTTTGCTTATCAATTGTCTTGACGGTTTTGCCGAGTGGCCGCCGAGTTTTGCAAGGCGCTTATCTTGCGTTTCTCGACTAGGCTGTGACTGCGATCGCGTTTGCAATTGATTTCAGTCACCGACCATGTTTAGTAGATTATCATTCGGTTTTTAGCGTGTCAACCCCTTTGGGAAAAAATTTTTCAATTTCTTTTTTCCCTTAATTTTGGGTACAAGAAACAGACCGCTAACTCGAGCTAAATGCTAAAGTCGCGGACGCGGATCCAACCGATATGAAATTTGGCAAACCTCCCCACATCTCGATGACTAATTCATCAATTCGGACTGACCCCAAACTTCGCGAGGAAGTGACGACGATCGCCGCCATGGGGAACTGAAGGTTATACCAGATTTAACTCTACCATAAGGAGTAGCGATTGCTACGGAAGTTGGTCAAGTTTAACGGTAAATTCACAATCCCAATTGTTGCACTGAGATGGATTTGAAATCCGCGTTACTACCGAGTGTGGATCGGTCGATCCCTAGTGCCCTCGTCCTTTAGAAAGAACCAACAGAAGCACAAAAGAGGGATCTTTCCCGACTCGATTTTTGTTACTCTTTAAAATTGGCCAGAATAATTAGCCAGAACTTTAAATTGGAACGCGCATTGATACCGTATAAATACCTAGATGTCGAGCCAGAAAACCGAGTTTCTTAACAAAAATAGGTTTGAAAACTCCACTAATATTAAGAAACATAAAGTCATATGAAATCCGGTTAATCAATGCTACAATTCGATGCACTAAAAAAAAGAGACCCGGCTTCTCTGCGAAACCAGGTCTCTAGATTTTGAATGCGAGCGATCGCTAAGCCAACACTGCGGCCTCTTGGGGCCAGCGCCCTACGACCCGGCCGATCGTCCCCAACTCACCCATCAACTCATCAAACGCTTCTGGGGTGAGAGACTGGGCCCCATCAGACAATGCCTTTTGGGGTGTGGGATGAACTTCGATCATCAACCCGTCAGTGCCTACCGCTACCGCCGCCTTGGCCATGGCCGGGACATATTGCGACCAGCCCGTGCCGTGACTGGGATCGATGACGATCGGTAAGTGAGTCAGATTTCGCAACACCGGAACCACAGACAGATCTAAGGTATTGCGCGTGTAGCCGCGATCGAACGTGCGAATGCCGCGCTCGCATAAAATCACGTTAGGGTTGCCCGCCGCCATCACGTACTCGGCCGCCATCAACCACTCGTCGATCGTCGCCGACATTCCCCGCTTCAGAAGGACGGGTTTGTTTTGGGCTCCCACCTTCTTAAGTAAGGCAAAATTCTGCATATTGCGAGCCCCGACTTGCAGTACGTCGGCGACTTTGGTAATTTTGTCGATATCTTCAGCATCCATCACTTCGGTGATGATGCCCAACCCGGACGCTTCGCGGGCCGCGGCCAGCAGATCCAGGGCACTTTCGCCGTGACCTTGGAACGCATAGGGAGAGGTGCGGGGTTTGTACGCACCGCCGCGTAGGAACTTGGCCCCGGCCGCTTTTACCCGGCGAGCCGTTTCCACAATCATTTGCTCGTTCTCTACCGAACAGGGGCCGGCGATGGTGACGATGGGGCAATGCTGGCCAAAATACACCGTGCCTTCTGGAGTAGCAACGGGGATCTCGCTCGGTTCGCCGTGCCGAAAATCGCGACTGGCCCGCTTGAAGGGGTGCTCGACGCGCAGAACTTGTTCGATCCAGGGGCTAATTTCTTGCAGTTGCAGGGGATCGCGCTCGGCCGTGTCGCCCACCAAGCCGATGACGACTTTGTAGCGACCGACAATTTTTTCTGGGCTTAGTCCCCAAGTGGTGACTTCGGTGCAGATGCGATCGATCTCCATTTCTGGAGCGCCGCTTTTCATGACAATAATCACTGTTTCCCTCCGTCTCGATCGGCTTGCTGTTGCGATCGCGGTTGCTTCCAAGCGGCGATCGCCCGTCCTAGATTGATTTTAAACTCACTCATTCCCAAAAAGCTGCCGGGTTCGTCTTCGTCCCAAGATGCTGATAGGGCTCCGTAGCTCAAACCAAGAACTCCCAATCCCAAAAAGCCCGCACTCGTCAAGACTACTGCGGCATGGGGCAGGGGGAACCAGTCTTTAGTGACAATAAAATAACTGGCCACCATCGTCAAAACGCCCAACAGCGTTGGGGTAACGCTCAGTACGGCCATGCGAGCGAGGATGCGCTGGCCGACGACTTCGGGCATGGGATCGACGCGATCGCCCGCAGCAGTAGCAGTAGAGCGCGATGGCGGCGCGGCGGCTTTTTTCGCCGACTTCGATCGCTTTTTACCGGGTTCAAACGGGAGGCGGCGGCGAGGAGACTTGGAAGACACGATTCAATTTTAGATTTTAGATTTTAGATTTTAGATTTTGCGGAAAGTTGGGGGTGTAGATTTTCTTCCCCCCAAACTTGCGAAAAGTCAGGGGCGTAGATTTTCTTCCCCCTGAACTTTTCAAGACCCAAGACGGATCGATCTCAAATCCGCTTTGGTTTGGGTAGGTAGTGGGAGCGAGACGCTCCCACTTTTGCAAGTGGAGAGACTAACCGCGAATTCCCAACCGTTGGATCAGGTTGCGGTAGCGATCGCGATCGTGCTTGTAAATGTATCCCAACAGGCGTTTGCGCTGGCCGATCATTTTCATCAGGCCTCTTTGGGAGGAGTAATCTTTCTTGTTGCTGCGTAGGTGCAAGCTCAGGCGGTTGATGCGCTCGGTGAGCATGGCCACTTGCAAATCTGCCGATCCGGTATCCGTTTCGTGGATCTGGTAGGCAGAGACAATTTCTTGTTTCTGTTCGGGGGATAGGCTCATAAGGAGCGCGGTCTAGTAAAATTGCGACGATTAACCATCATAGCACGCGCTAACGAAAATCGATCGCCTTCGGTAGACAGATGTCATTTTGCCCCATTTTGCGCCGTAACTTCGCAAAATTTTTACAAACCTGGGGAAAATTAGGCAGATTCGAGACCCAACCTTCGGCTGATGCCCCGTACTACCTCGGTTCTAGCTCGATCGACCGACAGCCAATAGGGGTAAAAATCGGGGGGTATGACACCAATACGGCCCCAACGCTGCGATCGCGATCGCACTGGCCCTGTGTTACGAAAAGTTATACCAGATTTAAGCAAAGAAATTGCCGAGAGGGTGAAAGTGGCACACCGCACAATGCGGAACTGTCGCACCGATACTGCCAATCGGGGAGACTTCACCGCCCTCGTCCAGACAAATAAAAGGCGATCGCCCCTAGAATCGAATCGATAACTGGCCCTTGCTCGGCCAACATCGAATCCGCAAAGTGCGATCGCCTTCAAGCTCTCGTGCTAGAGAGGTTGCCGCCTCTCTTAATACACCGATTTGTTACCTACGATCGTAGGTATTAAACTATCATGGTAAATCCACGCAATTTTGTCAACCTCCCGGCGGGAGTTGGCTGCCTTTGGCTGGCCGCCGCGATCGCCGCTAACGCCCAAGTCGTTCCCGACAGCACCGTTAACACCATTGTTACTCCTAACGGCAACAGCTTCGAGATCGAGGGCGGAAGCACCGCCGGAAGCAACCTCTTCCACAGTTTCAGCGAATTTTCCCTTCCGACGGGTAGCGAAGCCTTCTTTAACAATGCTGGCGCGATCGATAACATTATCACTCGCGTCACGGGTGGCAGCATCTCCAACATCGACGGCTTAATTCGTGCCAACGGGACAGCCAACCTGTTCCTACTTAACCCCAACGGCATCGTTTTCGGCCCCAACGCCAGTTTAGACCTCGGCGGCTCCTTCC
>CAKZKB010000003.1 GCA_937121005.1 uncultured cyanobacterium
TGCCGACTCCCCGCACTGGATTGAGAATAACCGAGGGGGGAATTTCGTCATTGACAACGGTAAAATCGAAGTCCAACGTGGCAACTTTTCCCAACACATCCGTTACCGAAATCGTCCCGGACGGCAATTTCGATGTCATCGTAGGCTCCCAATATCGGAGTTTCCCATCGTAACACACCGCTTTCATCGATACTCATTCCCACTGGAGCGTTGGCTACCGAGTAGGTTAAACTATCTCCATCGGCATCGATAGCTCGCACTCGATATTCGTAGGGCAATCCTTCGCTGGCTTGTAGAGGCGGTTGGGAGAATATGGCTGCCGCCAATAAAATTCATCGTTCTTTGATAATTTCATCGACAGTAATTTTTCGCCTGGCCCATATAGAGCAAATTTGGGCCAAGTTTTTTAGGTTAGTTATCGCAATTTTTTCTAGTTGCCCGTCGCGAGCCCGAGTCAGCGTGTGGCGCGTGACAGCAAACGGTTCATCTTCTATCTGTTTATGTACGGCATAAACAGATAGTGGCTGTCCATCTTCACCAACGGGCCACCACTGTGAAATATCCACTACGTCAACTTTTGCCATGAGCTCTACCGATATCACACGAGCGATCTTCTCATATCTTGGCCTGTCTGCTGACAGAATAACAGGAATTTTGTTAATCTGCAACTTGACAAACTGACATTCAGTTAACATACTCGAATCATCTAGGTTAAGAAGCAAAACGAAAACGACTGATTATGGCTGACACCATCAAAGCTCAACGTGCTGAAATTCTGTTGGGAGACATCCCCTTAGAGGTTTTCATGCTCCCGGACGGCTCCTACCGTATGAGCCAGACTCAGGTGGCCGGAGCGGTCGATCGCGACGAGCGCTCATTTCGGCGCTTTTTGGATTCAAAATGGCTGAAAGCCTTACCAGGGAAAGGTTCTGATGTCGGCGCTTTTCCCCTACTCGAGCGCTCTGGAGAGTCCGGCGGGGCGCGAGTTCGCGGTGTCCCCCTCGACATTGCAGTGGCGTATTGGGTGCGAGAATGCCAGCGTGGCAGCCAAACCTCAGTCGCTTTGGTTTGGGCTTGTACCGCCGAAACACTAGAACGCCGTGCTGACAATGCTTTCGGCGTGTCCCGCACCGAAACCGAACGAGACGATCGCCTGACAAACCGGATCCAAGCCCTCGAGCGCGATTTAAGCCAACTGGGAGATGCCTACGCCACCGATGATATCATCCGAGCCGAGAACCAGGAGCTACAGCGCCAACTCAAAGCGCATGGCATCGAGCCGTTCCAAGACTGGCCAACAGGGGAGAGTGGCAGCTAGGGGCGATCGTCTTGGAACTGGCAACCTTTGGGGAAAATTGCTGTTGAGCGATCGCTTTTTTCTCCATTCACTTTCCTTTGTTTGCTGTACGATATTACGGTTTATGGTTGGCTCGATCGGGAACCTGGATCTATTGTTGTTCTGTTATCAATAAGGCACTCTTATTTTTGCTAAGTTTTGTTAATATCGGCACATTTTCAAGGGGGCGTTTTCCTGAAATCCTTTCACAGCAAGACTTTAGTTTGTTAGGGAATGTGACGTAAATGTATGGGCAGCATCGTAAACAGTGCGAGTTTCTTCTCCGAGAGAGTTGCGGTTTAATAGAATCTGACCTGCGTCATCATAAATCGTTAATATTGATTTTCATTTTCTTCAAGAGAAATTTAACAAGCTCTACATCATTTTGTCCAACTGCTAAGTGTAAAGGAGTAATGTTTCGAGAAAGTTCTCGAATACTTGCATCGGCATTGTAAGAAACAAGAACTTTGACAACTTCACTACCACCTTTTCTTTTTAACGAGCGGAGAAGAGGCGTGTACCCCTCAGTATCTTTCAAATTGACTTCTGCCCCCCTTTCTAAAAGCATTCTGACTATTTCAACATTGTGATGTTCTGTTGCATAAAACAGAGGAGTTTGTTGATTGAAGTTCAAATGATGAATATCTGCATCAAAACTCACTAAAGTGTCTGTCATACTGCGATCCCCCAGTTTTGCTGCCCAGTGCAAAGGAGTGTTTCCATGTACGTCTTCTATGTTTAGATTTGCATCGTTATATATTAACACCCTACAAATTTCTTCGCTTCCTTGAACAACGGAATGATGAAGTGGAACAAACAGATAATTTCCTGTTTTTTCGTTGATGAGAGCTTTCTTGTCCAAGAGAAATCGGACTAGATTCTGATGTCCGTATCTACAAGATATACTTAATAAGGATAGACCTTTAGCTATAGTTTTTGATATTTGAGAATTTACACTAACACCTTGCTGTAGATATCGATTCACTAAATCGACATCTCCTAGCATTGCAGCACTATCTAGATCTAGATTTGCACCATTTTTCTGCAAAAACCTAACAACTTCTAAATGTTGTCCGTAAGCTGCCATATGAAGGGGGGTGGAACCATCTGTAGATCTAGCCTCAACCTCGGATCCACTAGCAATCAATAATTCAACTATGTCTTGATGTCCATTGATACACGCTTTATGTAAAGGAGTCTCACCACGATCATCTTTTACCTGGACGCTTGCACCATGAGTAATTAACATTTCTACAATTTGCTGATAACCATTATAGGCAGCGTTAAGTAAAGGGGGACAAATTTTTCCTTGACTGTAAAACATTTTCTATCCCCCTCCTAAAACTGGAAAAGCTGTCAGTACTCGGTAGTTTAAAGATGTACCACTAATAGGTATTTTTTCGCCAGGAATAGCTGGATTATCTGCCACTCCAGTCCAGAAAGCGTTGGCCGGACAGCCAGCTTCTATGTACACCTCAGCAATAGCCGTAATAACTTCATTTGCATCCAGACGTATAGGAAAGAAGGAAGATCCCTTAGTCCCAAACTGGGGCCTTTCCGGTATTCCAAAATTAGCAAAAAAAGGTTCATAATCGGCTTCTATTCCTGGTTCTTGAACCCAGTAATAGTCCTGGCCTTCATCAGCAAGTGCTGTTGAGTGAAATCCTTGTAGAGTCCCACTCCTGATGTCTGGATAAAATAAATGCTGCTCGTCTATGCTGTACGGGCAAAAATCTTCTCGACGAGAGGCAGTATTTCCTGCTACAAAACCGATAGCAAGGACGATATTAAGTATGGTAGGACTATAAACCTCAGCAACAGTAAGCAGACCACTCGGATCGGTATAGTTAACCGGATTAGCATGAGTATAAAGATACTTATGCAACGTAATTGGCTCACCAATACGTCCCTCATAAGTATCCCGACGGGTAAACCGACCCACACTAGGATCGTAGAACCGTTGGCGTAAATAATACTGGTCTAACTCGCTATCAAACTGTTCCCCAGCAAATAAATAATTATTGTCAACGCTACCCGTTGACTCAATGAGATCGCCAAACGCCTCATAATTGTAAGTCGCAACAACATCACCATTGACATCAGTCAAGACGCGGGTACTACCCAAACCATCAACCAAATAGATGGAGACTTCGCCATCTTGTTCGACGGAAATGAGATCCAGTCCGTGAACGTAACGAACCTTGAGGTTGTCATCCTCGTACTCTTCCAGAACTTGGTCGTAGGGACGGTTGCTATCCAGCAAATATGTTGTTTTTGTCCCGTTTACTGTCGAACTGACGCGGATATTGTTGTCATTGTACTCATAAGTAACAACATCACCATCAGCAGTAGTAGAGGAGACTAGACGATCGCGATCGTCCCAAACATACTCAGTCCGTTCTCCCCCACGAGTCCGAGAGATCGTATT
>CAKZKB010000004.1 GCA_937121005.1 uncultured cyanobacterium
AAAACTTGGCGATCCGGTAACAAGGATTACCAAATGACCCTGTTGCTGATGTTTTAAAACACACTCTCTGGCGGCCGGAAACAAGCGATCGTCCCCCACTTCCTGAAAATATTGCTGGCTCCAATGGTGACAATCTGCAACAGACATCTGGCGATAGTTACGATAAAAGATACGGTTAAAATGACTGCGACTGAAGCGATCGACGAGGAGGTAATAAGGCACTTGAAATAAAATTTTCGCGATCGTCATCTGTTGCGCCATCGATCGCGAGTCTCGCCGAATAAGATCTACATAATGGCGAACGACATTGCCCTCCCACAAAGTCCCATCGACATCGAAAAATGCAGCCGTTGAATTTTTAGAGAGTTGTGCCTTCATTTGACTCATTCAGCAATGCCATATAGCCTACTCGCAATATTGAAAACAGCCGCCGACTTGCGTCGATTCAGTTAATCTTCCAAATAAATTTTACTAGAAACCATGATATCATAAGTCAGTCGATTTATCCAAGAATTGATGACCAAAAAAATCTCACTGGTCGTTAACGATGCGGGCGGCGGACATCAAGCGAGCGGTCGCGCCCTCGCCACCGCCATTGCCCAATACTGTCCGCATTGGCAGACCCAAGAAGTAGACGCATATCGAGATGTTTTGAACTTCCCTGCGACCTACGGTTATAATTTATTGTTGAGATTGAATTGGACTGCTCCCTTTTGGCCGCTACTCGTCCCCCCCTTTTTGTGGTATAAAAAGTTACGACAGCAGGTTTGGCTAACCAAGCTACGGAAGTATTGGCAACAGCAGCAGCCCGATCTAGTCGTTTCTCTAATTCCTTTTATCAATCGAGAGCTTTATGACAGTTGGCAACAGGTTAAACCTGGAGCTCCTTTTTTTATTTTGATGACCGATCTCGCTTCCGATCCCCCCCATTTTTGGTTGGAGCCATGGGAACAGCAGCAAAATCTTTTTGTCATTTGCCCGACTCCTAAAGCGATCGAGCAGGCACTTAATTTAGGTTATCCAAAATCGCAGCTTTTTTCAACCTCTGGCGTTATTTTGCATCCTCGCTTTTACGAACCGCTCGACAGTATGGATAAAATCCCTGTTGCGTCTTCTTCTACATTCGATCGCGATCGAGAAAGACAAGCACTGGGTCTAGATCCTAATCTAACCACCGGAGTTGTATTTTTTGGCGGTCAAGGATCGAAATCTATGCTTCGTATTGCCCAAAGGTTATCTACAGCTAACCTTCCTCTACAGCTTATTTTCTTGTGTGGGAAAAACCAAAGTCTAGTCGAAAAATTGGGTGGTTTTCCCCATTCTCACGCTTGGATTGTAGAAGGTTTTACTCATTCAGTTCCGTACTATTTATCTCTGGCTGATTTTCTTATTGGCAAACCAGGGCCGGCTAGCTTAAGTGAGGCAATTGCTTGTAACTTACCCGTGATTACAATTTATAATTCTTCTACACTCTGGCAAGAACGGTATAATATTGAATGGGTTCGAGAAAAACAACTGGGCATCGTTATCGAAAACTGGGAAGAAGTTGATGGGGCTGTGGCGAAATTAATGCAGTCGCAAACAATGGCATACTACCAGCATAACGTCGGGACGATCGAAAACAGGGCTATTTTTGAGGTTTTAAATATTCTTGCGAAAACTTGAAACCTCCGATCGGTTAACTCGATCTTGACCAGAAAATCTCGGATACAAGCCTCTCCCTTAAGGGAGAAGAAGATAGGACATTTTCCTTAGTTCAAGCTTTTGGACTTTAGCCAGAGGTCTTAATTTTGAATTTTGAATTCTTAATTTTGAATTGGAGCGAAGCGACTTGACTTCTGCAAAGAGACCAGATATAGCACAGAGGAATCTTCAATTCTAGAAATTGGGATAAGTCCCTCTCCCTGGGGAGAGGGATTTGGGGTGAGGGCAATTCTTGGACTAAATTTCAGCCATTGCCCGTTCGATGAGCCGACGTGCTAGAGTTTGGGTGCCCGTATGCTCGAAGTAGTTGGTACTCATGTCGAGAAACGCCGCTAAGTAGTCGAGTTTGTCGTCGCTGACATCGACAAATTGTTGCAGGTGCTTGGCCACTTTTTCGCGGGTCAAGTTTTTAGAATTCACGAAATTGCCCATCCAACCCGCAACAGAGTTGAAACTTTCTTTTATAAAGCTCAAGCGTCCTTCCGATCCCGAAGCGGGAATTTCTTTACCCACCGTTTGGAAGGCGGGGTTGTTGTCTAAGTCGGAGGGGCTCGTCGCTGCGAGTTTATTTTGTACGCTGTCGATGAAGTTAGGCCCCAAGGGGATCAAGCCATCGAAGCAGACTAAGGCTGCCATTCGCATCAGCGATACACCTTCGTAGTCGGCGAGGGCGCGGGCAAAATCGCCAATGCTGTCGCCAGGAATGCCATTGATTTTGCAGAAGGCGACCAGTTCGACAACGGTTTTAATTCCCAAGTCGAGGGCTTGCAATTTCTCAGAGTTGGGGGTGAGTTTGTTGAGAAAGCCCAACAATTTAATCTTTTCGCCCACCATGTTGGCTAAAGCTGCACTAGCGATCGCCCCATCCATACGATCGACCGTTTGATACAGCCACATGGCGGTTTGATAACCTTCGGACTTGTCGTTATACAGGGCGATCGCGCGTTCGCCTACCGCTTGAATTAGCCCTTCGTCGGTTTCCCCAGTGACGTGACGGATGGTATCTTCAAAACCGACAATATTTTCCCACTGTCCGGGAATGATAAAATCGAGCGATCGCAGGGACATCACGGTGATGTTGCGCTTGGGAAGATCGTCTACCAATTCGTAAATGGATTTAGCCACAGTTTTCGTTCCTTTTTTTTCTAGGTGTTCGAGCGATGCTTACAGTTGGGACAGTCCAGAGAGATCGAATTTCTCCAGCCATGCTTGCCGATCGCCGTCGGTGAAGCTGTCATCTTTAGACACCACTTTCACTTGATAGCGATCGCCCACGAGAATTGCTGTTTGCGTACTGCCCACCTGTACCGACGGATAGCCCCCAATATTGCTGCTACTTTGGGCGAACTTTTGGGCAGCTTGCGGGTTCCCTGTCGTATCGGAAATGGACAGTAACGCTACCTCGGCCCCATCCTGCTTTAGGGAAGCCTGGGCGAAGCCATCTTTTTCTTGAGTGAAAACGCGATCGTAACCGCCGCCCCCTTCAGGGAAAAATTGATTGAATTGTCCCCCGGAAGTGGCTTCTTCGGAAACAGCCGTTTCCCCACTGGTTTGTTGTTGGGCTTCGTCCCAGCGACTCGGTTCGCTGGCGGCACAACCCGTCACCACCAAAAACAGCACTAATAGTAAGGGAGCCAGAACGCGACGCAATCGAGACATTATCATTGTTTCTCCTAAACGATCGAATCGGATATTACAATTTTAAGTCCATAAGCGACCCGCGCGATCGCGACTTGGGGCCTCTCGATGCCGCCGAAAATAGAGGGGCCACCTCATAGAATCTTAAGCAAATCTTTAGATATCTTGAATTTTATATTTTCTTAAGGATTTTTAATGAATTTCTTCCCGATTGTAGCCGATGCTTCAATCTTAAGGGGTAGAGTGGCACTACCCTCACTCTTCCTTAAGGGGGATCGCAGCAATCGACCGAATTCGATACAAAGTCATTAAGCAATTGATAAGATTTTGTACCTCATATAGATTCCGACTTTACTCAAAGATTAAGATATATATACTTTTTGTAAGAAATGTAAAAAAACATTGGAGTTCCCTGCAAAACATCAAGAGTATGAAATACTATTATTCATACGATCTTCCTTTTTTACAAATTCGATCGCTATAAACCTTTTTAGAAACCCCTTCGATCGACAATGTTCGTTAAAGCCCCTCAAACTCCCATTTTTCCGCAATCCAAATCCATTAGCTCGAATGGATCCAAGTTTCGCGATCGTCGTGCAGCTACGCGCCATCGCGATCGCCTTTTGAGTCCAAAACTGGATAAATTCTTTTCCCTGTCTCACGATCTGTTATGCGTGCTCGATCTCGACGGGCACTTCGTGCAACTGTCTCCTACATGGGAAACCCTCTTGGGATGTTCGCGCGATCG
The DNA here is from genome assembly GCA_937121005.1 of uncultured cyanobacterium. GTDB lineage: Bacteria > Cyanobacteriota > Cyanobacteriia > Cyanobacteriales > Geitlerinemataceae > CAKZKB01. The sequence goes on from CAKZKB010000004.1 coordinate 4,091, forward strand.
ACTGCGACATCACCCCTGGATCGAGCGCGTTTACCCCGAGGATCTATCGGCAACCCTCAGTAAAATTAACGAATTGGTCGTCTGCAATCTCGAATCGGCGACCTTTAAAAACCGCTATCAGTGCGAAAATGGGGTTTATAAATGGTTGTTATGGAAAGCAAGCTACTGGGCAGAAGAACGAGCCATCTGCGCCACCGTTCACGACTTGGGCGAGCGGCCAGTTTGCACCCTAGCCAGCGATCGCTCCAAACCCGAACCACACTTCCTGCATTCGTCGGAAGAGCATTTTCGGTTGTTGGTCGATAGTATCCAAGACTACGCCATTTATACCCTCGATAAAAACGGGCGCGTCGTCAGTTGGAATGCTGGAGCCGAAAAGGTGAGCGGTTGGCAAGCCCACGAAATTTTAGGCCGCCACACCAGCGAATTTTTTCCATCTGAAGAAGTCGATCGCGGCGCACCCGAACAAGTCTTGGGCTTCGCCGCCGCCCAAGGGCGCGTGGAATTTGAGAACTGGCGCGTCCGCCAAGACGGGTCGCATTTTTGGGCGAATGTGGTTGTCAACGCCATGAAA
>CAKZKB010000005.1 GCA_937121005.1 uncultured cyanobacterium
CGTACAGTCAGCGTTCTAGCCTTGCTTGTCACCCCCCCAGCAATCGACCCCAATTGTGGGTGACTTCTCAGTGGCAAGATGGATTTTGGGTGTGGATCTGGTCTATACTAGGAGGGGGAATCGCGACGATCGCAGTTTCACGGTTTCATTGTATTGTTTGTGGAAGCGTTGCAGCGATTGTCTTGTTTAGTGTTTGCACGGTTGTCTTTGTTTTCTTTCAAGGTTGGATGGCTTTGGTTCCCGCACAACTAGGTTTGTTGGGGACGATCTCGACGTTGACAATCTATCAAAACCTGCGACAAAACAAGCAGTTCAATTCTGTTTTGGAGAAGTTTAAAAATGAAACGATCCTTCCTCAGTTTAGCACTGGTGGTTCCCTTGACGTTGGTTGATGTAGTTGACAATGGGAGACAAACATCGCCAATCGATTTTAATAAAGATCTACAGCAAGATACAGAAAACCCGCCCCCCCCAGAGCCAACTCATCCTACCGAGCGGGATCCCCTGTGTATGGATACACCCCCCATGGCGGTACGACCCATTGAGAGCGATCGCTTGCTGACGATTTCCCAGCAACCCACATTTTTGATTTACTTCCCTTATACCTCAGAAGCCATTGGCTATGGCACGTTGAAAATTCAAGATCGCACTCAAAGCGACACCATTTACCAAAGTCAATTCCAACTGCCAGAAACTCCAGGCTTTCTGAGTGTAACTGCCAATTTACCAACAGGAACGTTGCAACAAGGAGAATACTATCGCTGGTTCGTTCAATTTGACGTTGAATGTATTCCCACTGGAGAGTTAGAAGTGGAGACAAAGACTGTCACATTGCTAGGATGGGTTCGTCGTCTAGAAGCGACAAGCGATCGTCGATTTTCTATAGAAGCTGGCGAACCCGATATTTGGTACGGTTCCTTGGCTCGCCTAGCAGAACTTCGCCGCAACAATCCTAACAATATCACATTACAAGAGCAGTGGGACACACTTTTACAGCTTACCAATTCTGACAAATTAGAAGCGGTTGCTGGCGAACCCATCCTCGATCCGGCGACGATCGTCGAGGATAACGATTAACGCCAATGGCCGACAATGATAAAATTGGCCCAATGGTGAGTTGGTTCGGGAAAGTTGCGCTCAATTAACTCGAGTTGGGCCTTTCGTAAGGCTTCTGCTTTTGGCAAACCGTCTTGTTGCCAATATTGGTAAAAATTTAACATTAAATCTTTCGTGATGCTATCGTTGGCAACCCACAGGCTGGCTAGGGTACTTCGCGCACCCGATCGCACGGCAATCCCCGCTAACCCGAGAACGGCGCGATCGTCCCCTTCGGCGGTTTCGCACGCACTCAAAACCAACAATTCAACGATCGTCGCTTCTTCGCGGGTTCCGCTTCTAATCAATTCTACCAGATCTTTGGCATAAATCCGTTCTTTATTTGCAGCTACAATAAAGGTGCGATCGAGATCCGAACCAAACAATCCATGAGTGCTGAAGTGAACGACAGAAAATCGACCTTCGGATAAAAATTGTAACAGATTCTCCTGCGTAAACTCGGAACCGAACAGCAAAACGACATCGGCGATCCGGCTTTTAATTCCTTCCAACTCTTCTCGAACGTATTCTAACGCTCTAAACCGCAATCCATCATCAAAATCCTGTGCCTTATCAAAACCGCCTGCAAGTACCTGTTGCTGTTCTGCTTCACTTTTTTGCAATAGTTCGATTCCTGGGGGCATAGCAATATTGTAG
>CAKZKB010000006.1 GCA_937121005.1 uncultured cyanobacterium
TAAGGAGCTAAGCCCGTTTGCTTCAGAGTAGGCGGGCAGCTTTGGGTTGTCAAAGCGTTGTATTTCTCCCCCCAAAAAACGTTAGAGTAAAAATAGGTCTATCGAGGGGAAGAAAGATGGTAAGCTCGCAAAAAATCTGTATCTTAGGGGGGGGATTTGGCGGTTTGTACGCGGCATTGCGCTTGGCTCAGTTACCCGCAGCCAATACCGACAACCTCGACATCGTGCTGGTCGATCGCGCCGCGCACTTCGTTTTTTCGCCGTTGCTGTACGAGTTAATTACCGGAGAGTTGCAAAGCTGGGAAATTGCGCCGCCGTTTGTAGAGTTGTTGGAAAACACATCAGTGCGGTTTCGCCAAGCGGGGGTAGACAGTATTGACATTGAGGCGCGATCGGTGCGTTTGGACGATGGCGGTATTTTGGAGTACGATCGCCTGGTTCTGGCGTTGGGTGGAGAAACGCCGATGAATATGGTTCCGGGTGCGGCCGAATTTGCCATTCCCTTCAAAACCATCGACGATGCGTATCGCCTGCAAGAACAGTTGCGACGCTTGGAAGCAGCCGATCCAGAAAAAATTCGCGTTGCCATTGTCGGAGCCGGATATAGCGGTGTAGAATTGGCGTGCAAGCTGGCCGATCGCCTGGGAGAAAAAGGACGAGTGCGGCTAGTGGAACGCGATAAAGATATTTTAGCAACGGCCAGCGAATTTAACCGCCAAGCGGCCCGCCAAGCCCTCAGCGATCGCGGGGTTTGGTTGGATTTAGAAACCACTGTCACGGCGCTAACGGCTGATACAATTTCTTTAGAATACCGAGAGAAAATCGATACCATTCCCGTCGATATTGTCTTGTGGACGGTAGGAATGCGCGTCGCCAAAGCCGTGCGATCGCTCCCTCTAGAAAAAACCGATCGCGGTCAGTTAAAAATGACTCCAACGTTGCAGGCGATCGACCGATCGGAAATTTTTGTCTTAGGCGATCTTGCCAACTGTCTCGACGCAGATGGCAAACAAGTTCCCAATACTGCCCAAGCTGCGATCCAGCAAGCCGACTATGCAGCATGGAACGTTTGGGCCTCTTTGCGCGATCGACCGTTGTTGCCATTTCGCTATCAAAACTTGGGCGAAATGATGGCATTAGGAACCGACAGTGCTACCCTCACTGGGTTAGGAATTAAACTTGACGGGCCGCTTGCTTACGCCGCCCGTCGCCTCACCTATCTCTACCGTTTGCCCACTCTCGAACATCGCATTAAAGTGGGTTTAAATTGGATGGTTTCTCCGGTGGCACAATGGTTGAAAGAGGGGTAAGGAGTTAAGGATCGTTCGGCATTTGGGGGGAATTGGGTTGGGTCGGGGGAGCATCTTGCTCCCATACTGTCACCCTAACTAACTAACTCGCATTCACTCTTTTTCCCATTCAACAATGTTCCAGGTTTTGCGATCCCAAGGCGTTAGATCTATCCCCGTTAAATTATTGCTGACTGCAATAACATCAGCGCGACGAACGATGGGAATAACGGCTACATCTTCAACGAGCAAATCGTTCATTTGGACGAACAATTGCTCCCGTTTTTCGGGGTCGAGTTCTTGGCTGGCCTCTGCAAACAGGCGATCGAACAAAGGGTTACAATAGCGACTGTAATTTTGTCCCGCCCAACCATTTTCTGGAACGGGGATTTGGTCGCAGGTATAGGTGAGCATATAAATTGCCGGATCGGGGTTAGAATTGCCAGTCGTAAACATTTGCAAGTCGGCTAAAAACTTGTTAATCGTATCGCCGCTAGGATCTCCCGAGAAAAAAATGCTCGCATCAACGCTTTTGAGTTCTACTCCAATACCGATAGACTCAAAAGACTGTTTGATAATTTCCTGGGTTTTTTGGCGCACGGGATTGACTGAAGTTTGAAACACCAACTGCATCTCGACTCCATCTTTGTCGCGGATGCCGTTATTGTTGCTATCTTTCCATCCGGCTTCGTCGAGCAGTTCTGCTGCTTTTTCCAGGTTGAAATCGGCACTCGTATTGGGAGAGACGTACTGCGGTGGAGCCACGAGAAAGTTGCTCGTCGGTTGTCCGGCCGGGCTGTACAGTTGCTCGGAAATGGTGGCGCGATCGACCGCTAAACTCAAGGCTTCGCGCACGTTTTCGTCGGTTAAAAACGGATGGGGGTATTCCACAGTCGAACGATGTCCGTCAGCATTTTCGCGATCGGGATCGGTAAAATTAAATAAGATGCGCTCGCTGTCGGCTCCAAAACTGGTGACGACTCGCCCTTTTCCACCTGTTTCGGCAAAATCTGCATCGCCAGTTTGCAACACGGCCCGCGCCGCCGAAGCGGAGTCGCCGCCGCCTTTGAGTTCGATCCGCTCGAAATTTAAAGCCTCCGGATCGCGATAGTGGGGGTTGGGTTCGTACACCACCACGTCACCGGGTTTGAACTCGACAACGCGATAGGGGCCAGTACCGATGGGTTGGAGGTTGGCGGGGGCCTGGCGGGAGTTGGCCCCACTATAGTCGGCGAAGGCGTGGCGGGGGAGAATCACTCCGGCGGCCCCAACGAAGGGCAGCGACCAAGCGGGGTTAGGATTTTTGAAGGAGACTTTCACCGTGCGATCGTCGATGGCTTCCACCTTATCAATATCTTCATAAACCCCGGCGTTGGTGGCCCCAACTTCTGGGGTGCTGATGAATTCGTAGGTAAACACTACGTCATCGGCGGTGACGGGGGTTCCGTCCGACCATTTGAGATCGGGCTTGAGTTGCCAAGTGACCGAAGTGCCGTCGGCCGCCAGGCCGCCATTGTCGGCGGTGGGGACTTCGGCCGCGAGTAAGGCCACCATTTCGCCGTCTTTGCTGTAGCTGGCCAGGGGTTCGAGGGCGATGCGGGCCGCTTCCCAATCTTTAAATCCGGTGGAAAGATGGGGGTTAAGAATGGTGGGGGCTTGCCAGTAAAGCAGGCGTAAGACTTCCGGTCGATCGCCGCTAGAGGGAGTGTTGTTTTGAGGAGAACAAGCGGTCATCCCTCCCAGGCTAAAAAATGCGGTGGCCAAAAGAGAGAAAAATGCCGAACGAGCCGGCTGCAAGTTAATAATGTTGCGTCGGCTACTTAATGTTGTGGCGATCGAGTAAATTCTTGCGGTCATGGCGATCGGTTTTTTGTTTCTTTAAAAAAGTCTTGTTTTGTGTGAAGCTCAGTCGAAGATCGGGCTGGGAACCCTTTGCGATCGCGAGATTTGCTCTTATGATGGAAGTTAATGAAGCCATCTAGTACGACCGGATGCCCACCGTGACTAGCACCTTGCGTTTTACCGCCCTTCCCAACCTGGCCGAGACGGCTATTGAATTGTACCCGGAACACCCCTCTTTGAACAGCCGGGTCAAACGCTTGCTGGATATTGTCGGCGCGATCGTCGGCCTGTCGATTACCGCCGCGATCGCGGTTCCTGTCGGCCTGGCAACCTTGTTTACCGATCTTGCCGATCGCGGCCCTCTATTTTACAGCCAAACCCGCATCGGTTACAAAGGTCAGGAGTTTCGTATCTGGAAATTTCGCTCCATGGTTGTGGACGCGGAAGCCAAAAAGCATCTCGTCAAAAACGAAGCCCAAGGTCACATCTTCAAAAACGAAAACGATCCGCGCGTGACCAAACTCGGTCGTTTCCTGCGTCGTACCAGTCTAGACGAATTTCCGCAGTTTTGGAACGTCCTCAAAGGCGAAATGAGTTTGGTGGGAACCCGTCCTCCCACGCCGGACGAAGTGGAAAAATACGACGCGCATCACTGGAAGCGTCTGGATGTCAAACCGGGAATTACGGGTGAGTGGCAAGCCAACGGGCGATCGACGGTCAAAGATTTTGAAGATATCGTCGCTCTAGATTTAGCTTACCAGGAAAAATGGTCGGTTGGCTACGACATTCAGTTAATCTGGAAAACGATCCAAGTCGTCCTCAAAGGAAGTGGCGCTTGCTAAATCTAGTTAGAGTGCATTAGGGTGTGTTGAAGGCTAAAAAACGATTTCTCAAAAACTCGCCTGCGGGCGGGTTTTTGCTATTAGGTATCGATGTGAAAGGCGATCGAGCTATGAAAATCCAGCTAGGTAACGCCATCAAAATGGCAATGTGCCTGATACTGTTGTTCTGTTGTAACGTGGCTCCCGCGCAGGCATTTTGTGGCTTTTTTGTGGCGAAAGCCGATGCAACGCTTCACAATGCGTCTTCGCGAGTTATTATTGCTCGTAGCGGCGATCGCACGGTGTTTACCATGGCCAACGACTATCAAGGTCGCTTGCAAGATTTTGCTCGTATCGTCCCCATTCCGGTAATTCCCAAGCGCGAAAATGTTCGCATTGGCGACAACGAAATCATTGACAAACTTGATGAGTTTACCGTACCGCGCCTGGCCCAATATTTCGACGATCGCGATCGGTTGTTGCGTCGAAAAGTAGAACGATATGGGTGGAGGATTAGCATTCTTGGTGGTCTTCTAACAATTGCTATCTTAGCATGGCGATATCGATGGCATCGACCGCGCATCACCGAATGTTTAATCGTGCTATTTTTGATTGCTCTTTTAAACGCGATCGCCTTACCTTCCTTTTTAACTCGAGCAGAGAAAAGCAAGACAAGCGTTTCAGGAACCCTCGGCGTAACTGTCGAAGATCGATTTGCCCTCGGAGAATACAATATTACCATTTTGAGCGCGGAAGAATCCGATGGTTTGGCAACTTGGCTCGTCCAAAACGGCTATCAGATATCTGACTCAGCGCGATCGATGCTGCAAGATTATATCGATGAGGAGATGAAATTCTTTGTTGTCAATGTCAACTTAGACCTTTTCGATCGCGAATATTATGGATTTTTACGCCCGATCGTTCTCGACTACAATTCCGATAAATTTGCTTTACCCATTCGCTTGGGAACCCTCAACGCCACAGACGACCAGGATCTGATTGTTTATCTCTTGTCTCCCGATCGCTTCGCCCAGGTCGCTAATTACAAAACAGTCACAATCCCGACCGATACTCACTCGAGCTACAAAGAACCATCGGGACAAGAATTACCTGCTTTTATTGCTGATGAATTTCCGCAATTCTACGAAGCGTTGTTTCAACAAGAGTACGAACGTCAAGGAAAAAACGCCGTCTTTTTAGAATATGCAGGAAGAATGGACAAATGCGATCCTTGCGCGAGCTTACCGCCAACTCCTGACGATCTGCTCGCAGCAGGTGCGTTTTGGGAACCCGGCGGACAATTTCCACAATCGTACATTACGCGCCTCCACGTTCGATATAATTCAGAGACTTTTCCTGAAGATTTGCAGTTTGAAGAAATAGACAGCGTTGAACTGATTCGTCAATTAAAGCAAGAGGAAAAATACGCTTCCACTTCGACAGGAGCGACATTTCAAGGACGCTATGTTATCCGCAGGCCCATCGAGAGTGCGTCTGCGTTGAGTCGCTGGCACTATCACCTTTGGGACGATCGTTGGGCAAGAAATTTGGCTCGCCTTACCGGATGGGACATCGGAGAAATTCGCGATAAAATGACAAAATTCGATCGAGAAATAGCGCGAGCCATCTCGGAAATTGAAAACGGTGAAAACTTAGAAGAAGCAGGGCGCGATCGAGCCGCACTCGCAGCTTACACTCGGGCAACAGAACTCGATCGCGGCAACTATATAGCTTGGCGAAGTCGCGCTTACCTGGCCGAACAACTGGGTCGATGTCAAGAGGCTTGGATGGCATTAGAACAACTGCAAAATCTTGGTTTCTTTCTTGGCGATCGCGATCGTCAAGAAGCATCAGCCCGCGGCGGACGAAGACATCACCCGCGAGGAGATGAAGCTCTCCTGGCGCTCCTGGGTGGG
>CAKZKB010000007.1 GCA_937121005.1 uncultured cyanobacterium
GGCCCTGGGAGCCGCCGTTGCCCTATTATGGGGAGATGTCTTACTGGCTGCCTACTGGCAACTCTTTTTTCCCGTCCCTTGATAAGATGTAAAGATGTGACCGGGATTACAGAATTTTTTTCTACGAACGTTATATGTCTTTATTCGACTGGTTTGCCAACCGACGCAAGTCCCCTCCCATCGGGCAAGAACAGCAAGAACGAGAAATCGCCGAGGGGTTGTGGACGAAGTGCGAACAATGTGGAGTGCTGACCTACACGAAGGATCTGCGGGCCAACCAAATGGTTTGCCCTGAATGCGAGTACCATTGGCGCGTGTTTAGCGGCGATCGCATCGAACAACTCATCGATCCGGGCACTTGGCAGTCTTTGGATGAGGGGTTGCAGCCCACTGACCCGCTAGAGTTTCGCGATCGCAAACCCTACCGCGATCGCCTGCGGGAATACCAAGAGAAAACCCACCTCAACGATGCGGTACAAACGGGCATCGGCCAGATCGACGGCGAACCCACCGTCCTGGGCATTATGGATTTTAGCTTCATGGGTGGCAGCATGGGCTCGGTGGTGGGCGAAAAGCTGGCGCGGGCGATCGAACGGGCCACGAAAGAAGGTCTCAGCGTCATTATTATTTGCGCCTCGGGTGGAGCCCGGATGCAAGAAGGAATGCTCAGCCTCATGCAAATGGCCAAAATTTCTGGGGCCTTGCAACGCCACCGGGCAGCCAACTTGCTCTATATTCCCATTCTTACCCACCCGACCACTGGCGGGGTTACGGCTAGCTTCGCCATGTTGGGCGATCTGATTCTATCGGAACCGAAAGCGACCATCGGCTTTGCCGGGCGGCGGGTGATCGAACAAACCCTACGCCAGAAACTCCCGGACAACTTCCAAACCGCCGAAGATCTCCTGACCCATGGCTTTGTAGACGCGATCGTCCCTCGTACCGAACTCAAAGCCACCCTAGCCCAACTGGTGCGCTGGCATCAACCGCCCCAACCGTCTGCGCCCTTGGTGTTGAGCGAACCCGTTCCGGTTGTTGAGGGGGAGAGGGGGTGAGGGGGAGACAAGGGGACAAGGGGAGGGGGGGACAAGGAGAAGAACCTAAGCCCTAATACCTAATACCTAATACCTCCTTTTCCAATTGCACCTTCAGTGAGATGATAACTGTATTGCCCGAGCGATCGCCCCTGTCGGGAATCGCCTTCGGGTCGATCGCGCCAACTCAGGTTTAGAGGAACGTCATGTTTAAAAGGTACATCTGGCTGGTTGTAGCCATTGTATTCTTTGCGTTTAACACATTTGTCGATCGCGCCCTTGCCGTCGAACTCAGTCCCGATCTCCGTACCGTTCCCCTCAACGAAAGCGGGGAAACCGTGACCCTAAGTACAAAAGAACTGCTGCGGGGTCAGCGCTTGTTTGGAGATATCTGCGCCCAGTGCCACCCCAAGGGGATCACGAAAACCAACCCCAATATTAACTTGCGCCAAGAAATTCTGGCTGGGGCCAACCCGCCGCGAGATAATATTGCCGCGCTGGTTGATTACATGAAACACCCGACGACTTACGACGGGTATGAAGATATTTCCGAGTTTCACCCGGCTACGTCGAGCGCCGATATTTTCCCAGAGATGAGAAACTTAAGCGACGACGATCTCGAAGCTATTGCCGGACACATTCTTGTCGAACCCAAAGTCCTCGGAATTCAGTGGGGCGGCGGTAAAGTTTATAACTAAAACGATCGCGCCATGTCGGACGATCGAAGTTTTTGGGGAGCGAATTCGCTCCCTTTTTTGGTGTGAGTGAAACGGAACGGTTTGCAGCCGCGATCGCTAAGTTGATTTAAGGTGACGAGTCGTGCGCCCGCTACTCCAAAGCCACTTTGCGCCCGATCGGAATGCAAAGCGGCGTGCCCGCAACGGGATCGGCAATAATGCGGCATTCGAGATCGAAAACTTCTCGCACCAGGGAAGCATTCATCACCTCTTGGGGCGATCCCTGAGCGTAGATCTGTCCTGCTTTCATAACAATCAGACGATCGCCGTAGCGACAGGCTCGATCGAGTTCGTGTAGTACCATGACGATCGTCCGTCCTTGGCGTTGGTTGAGTTCGTAGAGGAGATCGAGAACTTCAATTTGGTGGGCCAGATCGAGAAATGTCGTTGGTTCGTCGAGTAACAAAACGTCCGTATCTTGGGCCAAAGCCATGGCGATCCAGGCACGCTGTCGCTGGCCGCCAGAGAGGGTTTCGAGGGCGCGATCGCCCAGTTCGGCCATTTCGGTGATGTCTAAAGCAGCTTCGACAGCGCGATCGTCCTCTGGCGAAGAGGGTTGAAACCAGCCTTGGTAGGGATAGCGGCCCTGGGCCACCAATTCGCGCACCGTCAGACCTTCCGGGGCCGCGGGGTTTTGGGGTAACAGTCCCAATTGGCGGGCGATCGCCTTAGTCGGTTGCGTGGCGATCGACTTGCCATCGAGGTACACTGTCCCCTGGCGGGGCTTAATTAAACGCCCCAACCCCTTGAGCAGCGTGGATTTGCCGCAACCGTTGGGGCCGACCAAAACCGTAATTTTGCCAGTGGGAATGGCTAGATCTAGCTGTTCGATAATACAGGCGCGATCGTATCCGAGGGACAGCTTGCGGGTGGTGAGAATATAATCAAGTTCGGGATTCATCAGGTACGCTTGCCAACCAGCAAATAGAGAAAATAGGGTGCGCCGATCGCGGAAGTCACCAACCCACAGGGTAACTCGATCGGTGCGAAGGCCGAACGTCCGATTAGGTCGGCCACCACCACCAGCAAACCGCCAGTCAGTCCCGCCGATAGCAACAAACCGCCGTGCGATGGCCCCACCAAGCGACGGGCAATGTGGGGGGCAATAAAGCCGACAAACCCCACTGTCCCGGCCGTTGCCACCGCTCCACCGGCCAAGGCCACGCTAGTAACGAGTAGAAGTCCGCGTCGCCATTCTACCGGACAACCGACACCGCGAGCGATGTCATCTCCCAGGTTCAGTACGTTTAAATCTCGGGCCATGACTAGGGAGAGGGGGACGAAAACTGCCAGCCAGGGAAGCAGCGATCGCACCTCGTCCCAACTGCTACCATAAACGCTACCCGCCAGCCACACCAACGCTTGCGAAACGGCGTAGATGTTGCCAAACGTGACTAGAATATTGGTTACGGCCGCTGCCATCAGCGAAAAGCCAATCCCCACCAGCACCAAACGAATAGGAGAACTGCCCCCATTCCAGGCCAGCAGGTAGATCGAGGCGAAGACAACTAACCCGCCACCAAAGGCCGCTAGGGGAAGAAAAGAAACAGAAATGTTAGGAAAAATGACAATCAGGGCAACGGCGGCCAGGGCGGCCCCAGCGTTGATGCCAATAATTCCGGGGGCCGCTAGGGGGTTGCGGAGGATCCCTTGAGTAATGGTTCCAGCAACGCCTAAAGCGATGCCAACCAGTAACGCCACTAGGGCTCGAGGCAGCCGCAGGGTATTGACAATAAAGGCAGCATCGGCATCGCTAGGCTGCAAACCCAAGACGGTTTTGAGGACATCTAGAGGCGATACGGGATAGTCTCCATAGCTAACCGATAGTACCAGAAAGACGGCAATTAGGACTGTTAAAATTGCCAGCAGTTGAGATACTTGGCGGTGGGGACGGATGGAGAAGAAACGCGATCGCAGGTGTAACATTCAATTAGCAATTAGCAATGAGCGGGGGATAGGAAGTTAGGGGTTTGGGGGTTTGGGGGATTAGGGGGAATGCAATCTCATCCCTAATCCCTAATCCCTAATCCCTAATCCCTTCTTCAAATTATCACCTCCGAATCCTCGTGCGAATTAAATAGATAAAAAACGGCGCACCGAACAAGGGCATGACTAAGCCGACGGGAAGTTCTTGGGGGCGAAGTATCAGTCGGGCGCAAATGTCGGCAGCGAGCAGGACGATCGCCCCTAAAATCGCAGTATAAGGCAAAATCCAACGATAGTCGATGCCGACTAAAAAGCGAGCAAAATGAGGAACGATCAGCCCTAAAAAGCCGATCGGCCCGGCAATGGAAACGCTCCCGCCAACCAGCAAAACGACGCTGATGCCGCCGCATACTTTCACCCAAGCGGTATTTTGCCCCAAGCCTCGGGCCACGTTTTCTCCTAAGCTCAGGGCGGTGATTTGTCGTCCCAATGCCAAAGCGATGAGAAATCCCAAACTTAAATAGGGGAGAACTTGGACAACGAGATTGAAGTCTCCACCGGCTAAAGAACCGGCCAGCCAAAATCGCACTCGTTCGAGGGTTTGTTGGTTTAAAATGAGAATGCCACTCGTCAGCGTCGCCACAAATGTGGAGAGGACGGTTCCGGCTAAAGTCAAGTTTAAGGGAGTCACTCCACCAGGAGCGATCGCGGCAAATAAATACACCAACCCGGCGGTTATGGCTCCACCAGCGAGGGCAAAGTTGGCATAAACGCTAAGAGAATTCGTCCCTAAAATGAAGGTCGAGGCGACCACTGCAAAGGCCGATCCCGCACTGATACCGAGGATGCTTGGCGATCCGAGGGGGTTGTTGGTGAGTCCTTGGACGATCGCCCCGGCGGTCGCCATGGCAGCCCCCACCAGCAGGGCGATCGCCGATCGCGGCAACCGTACCGTGCGAATAATCAGGTGGTTGGTGGCACTCTCGTCGAAGGCAAATAGGGACTTCCAGACTTCAGTTGGGGTAATGTCGGCGGCCCCCAAACCCACGCTCGCTAGCAGACAGACAACCAGTAACGCCAACAATATTACCAGACCGACCAGCAGGACGCTCGGCGATCGCTTCAATTTCCAACCCATACCAACGGACGATCGCACCCTCTACACCTCCCACTTGCCGTATCTGGTATTCTTGAGATTATATTGCAATTCTGAGCGATCGCAACTCGGGCCGATAGCTAGCGGTGAACGCTCCGACGATTCACTGCTAAGCAGTAGAATCGCGGCTTCCTTGTCCG
>CAKZKB010000008.1 GCA_937121005.1 uncultured cyanobacterium
TTACGATCGTGGCGGTGCTGTTAATTGCAGCGACAGTTATTCCCATGGCAACTTATTTCATTTTCTATACCTAGGGGATTGGGGGGACAAGGGGACAAGGGGAGGGGGAGAAATTCATATTCATCCTTCATCCTTCTTACTTCATCCTTTCTATCCTCCTTCATCCTTAAAACCTCACACCTTCCCCTAATCCCTAAAACCTAAAACCTAATACCTCATACCTCACTGCGATCGATCGAGGCGATCGGCAAGGATGGCTACGGGAATCATAGGGATAGTGGGCAACAAACAGATGAGCCATTGATTCAAAGTGAGGGGTGCGGTTTGAAATAGAAGGTTCGTAACTCCCCACTGACTAAAGACAATTTGCAGGATAATGGCAGCAACAATCCCCACCCATAAAATCCGGGGATTGGCAATGGATGTCGCTCGGCCGCGCAAATAGGCGATCGCGCTTTTTCCTAATTCGCTAACACTAATCAGATAAACAACCCGTGCGGCAACTAGGGCTTGAATTGACATAGTACGAGCCACAGTCACATCTCCTGTCGCAGCTTTAGCCCACTCGAACATCCCAAAAATGAGAATCCAGTTAAATGCAGAAACTGTTAAAATTCGGTACAACAGGGACTTAACAATTAAGGGTTCGTTGGGATTGCGCGGCGGAACTTGCATGATGCCGCGCGGTTTTTCTTCAAAAGCGAGGGGCACGGTCATGGTGACGGAGTTAATCATGTTCAACCACAGCACTTGTAACGAGAGAATGGGCAGATCGCGGGCGAGTAACGCACTGATGAGAATGGTCATGGATTCGCCCCCATTCACGGGTAACAAAAACGCGATCGCCTTGCGTAAATTTTGATAGACAGTGCGTCCTTCTTCCACTGCGGCTTCGATGGAGGCAAAGTTATCGTCGGTGAGTAGCATATCGGCAGATTCTCGAGCGACTTCCGTGCCACCTTTACCCATAGCAATACCAATATCGGCCTGTTTGAGGGCGGGTGCGTCGTTGACACCATCCCCCGTCATGGCGACGATTTCCCCCTGAGATTGTAGGGCTTCCACTAATTGCAGCTTTTGAGCCGGGGCTACTCTGGCAAAAACCGATCCTTCTTCTAGGGCTCGAGCCAGTTGGTTATCGTCCATTTTGCTGAGTTCTCGCCCTTCAAATGCCACGACTTTGCCTGCGGTTTGAATGCCCATGCGTTGGGCGATCGCTTGTGCTGTAGCGATATGATCCCCAGTAATCATTTTCACCCGAATGCCTGCCATCTGACACGAATGAATGGCCGCGATCGCCTCGGGTCGCGGCGGGTCAATCATTCCTTGCAATCCTAGAAACAGCAAGTCCGCTTCTAGATCTTCGTGGTCTATAGAATGCTGGCGATCGCCGACGGTTTTTTTAGCAAAGGCGAGAACCCGCAATCCTTGTTGTGCCATAGTGTCTACTGCTTGCGCGATCGCGGCCGCATCTAAAGGCACAATTTGCCCGCGATCGTCAATGGTTTGGGAACAGCGAGGTAGCAACGCTTCCACCGATCCCTTGACGCAAATCGTCCGCACTTCACCATCGTGCAACGTCGCCATATATTGATACTGAGACTCGAAGGGAATCGCATCCAATCGCGGTTGAGAAGAGAGTAACCCCGCTTGAGTCAGACCCGCTTTGGTAGCAGCAACAATTAGCGCCCCTTCAGTGGGATCGCCCACCCCCGACCAATCATCTCCTGTTTGTTTTAACTGAGAGTCGTTGCACAGCAATCCTACCGCAAGACATTCTTCTAGGGCTGGCGGCAATTCATCTTCTAACGGAGTATTAGATTCGTCATCGGCGATCGCGCTAATTTCGCCTTTTGGACTGTAACCACTCCCCCCAACTTGATAATATTGTCCGCCTGCATAAATAGTCTGTACCGTCATTTGATTTTCGGTCAGGGTTCCGGTTTTATCCGAACAAATTACCGTTGCACTTCCCAATGCTTCGACTGCGGGCAGTTTGCGAATAATGGCGTTACGACTGGCCATGCGATCGACCCCGATCGCCAAAGTAATTGTCACCACTGCGGGCAACCCTTCAGGAATCGCACTCACCGCCAAAGCAACGGTGGCTTCAAACATATAAATCCAAGATTCGCCTTGTCCCACGCCAATGGTAAACGTTAAGGCAGCTAGGGTTAAAATGGCGTAGAGTAGGGTGCGGCTAAATTTGGCAAACTTGCGCGTCAAAGGCGTAGCGAGGCTCGCTTGACGTTCCATGGATTGAGAAATTTGACCGACTTCGGTGGCATTTGCAGTCGAAACCACCAATCCTTTACCCTGTCCGAAGGTGACAAAACTCCCGGCGTAGGCCATATTAAGGCGTTCGGCTAGAGGAGTATCAGGAGGTAACACTTGCAGCGATTTACTAACAGGAACGGCTTCCCCCGTTAAAGCAGATTCATCCACTTGTAGACTGCGAACTTTTAGCAACCGCAAGTCGGCGGGAACTTTATCCCCCGATGCGAGTAAAACAATATCCCCCGGTACTAAATCGCGGGACGGAATCCGTAGGGTTTGCCCCTCTCGCACCACTGTTGCTTCGGTGGTGACAGCTTTAGCAAGGGAGGCGATCGCGCCTTCTGCTTTCGCTTCTTGGATGTAGCCAATGATAGCATTAATGAGGGTTACGCCCCAGATGACGAAGGCATTCATCCAAGATCCTAGAAATGCTTTCACGGCTCCGGCGAGCAGTAAAATGTAGAGTAGGGGCTGGTGAAATTGCAGCAAAAACCGCAACCACGCGGGTTTTCCAGGTTTGAATTGCAATTCGTTCCAGCCGTAGCGTTCGTAGCGATCGGCGACTTCTTCGGGAGGCAAACCGCGTTCTGCATGGCTTCCCAAAGTTTCTAAAATTTCGCGATCGGCAAGGGCGTGGTAAGTAGGAGAATGAGATTGTACGGCCATTTCAATGAACAATGAGCAATGAACAATGAGCAATACTTCTGGCACTCAGCCGGAGGCTTGAATATAGCGAACGGGCTGTCCTTATTTAGATACACCGTCCTCAGTAACTCATTCAGTACCGAAAGGTTTTTCTTGATTTGTCTTCGGACTCCGAGGTCGATCGACCCCAGCAAATACCCGATCGGCCGTTCATTCTAACTGTAGCACTTCTAGGTAGCAGCCGATCGCGATCGCGCCATACCATTGCAATTCTTCTTATCGGATTGATAAGTTATCCTAATTACAGGCTCGTCCGACTTTCGACGATCGCGATTTCGTCTTCAGTTAAACCATACAGTTTGTAAACAATGCGATCGATGAGTGCATCGCATCGTTTCAGTTTGGCTTTCAGGGGAAGCAGCGTATCGAGACTGTGTTGGTATTCGGCTCCGATCGCGTCTTGAAGTTGCCGCTTTTGGGGATCGATGCCGAGTTTTTTCTTATTCTTCTTCAAGATTTTTAACAAATCTTCAAATTTCAGATGTGGTTCGTTTTTGTAGTAGTCTCCCAAATAGTTTTTAATTTGGGTTTTGTTGGTCAAGTCGTCGATCGCGCAGCCGATTTCTCGCGACAGCCATTTTAGAAAGCTGTCGATCTCGGCTTGTTTGGCTTTGTTCAATTGTATCATCTGTTCGGCCAGGTAAGCAAGGAAGTCGTGAATGACATCGGCTTCCTCGGGGTCTTTTTGGAGGTGGCGATCGACGCTGGCGAGAATGTCGTCAGGGTTTTCACTGGTTTGGAATTGTGCGTACTGGGAAATGAGGCGATCGGTATGGCGTTGGCGAACCTCTCGCTCGGTCTCAAACTGGATTGGCGGGATAGGAAACGGATTGAGATAGGCAGTTTTCATCCGAAAATATCCACCTCTTAAAGGGGTTCCCGTTTGCTTCAGGAAAAACGTCATTATAGAACTATTTAGCACAGATATTAGAGCAAGTAGAGAGAACTGAACTTGCTCTCGGAAAATGATACCATAGGCAGTATCTACGATAAATTTACCTTCCGCATCAAATGTAAACCTTCCACGATCGGCAACATCAGGAAAGACAATTTTGGGAACACCGAGCAAATACATATTCTGAGGTCTACCGTAAGCATACCACGCTTCCCGATCTCGAAATAATATTCGATCTCGATTTTGCAATATTTGCCGATTATTTGGATTTAAAGCCAAGTATGACCAAGCCTGGGGATATTGATTTTCCAGAGTTTCCCGATGTAAAACTTGAAATTGAGTTGTATCAACAACAAAATAAGGAAACAATAAGTAATTATCACCAAATGATTCATAAGGTTGAATATTGCGTCCTGTTAACGCTGGACGCATGAGCTCGTTTTCGATTTGCACCCACTGACGAATAGAGCGCGAGTAATACTGATTTCCTCGACGCTGCATAATAAAAATATGATCGGATCGAGTTCCTGTACCACTAAAGACTGTGCAAATTTCCTTTAGTTTTGGAAAACTCTCTAGCTTCCGTAAAAGAGATCCGGATCCTCCGAGATTAAAAGACCAAGCCTTAGCTCCCAAATATTTATTATATAGATTGCCAATTTGCCAAGATCCTTCACCTCCTGGTAATGGATTGGCGTATTTGTCTGCATCCTCAAGAATAGCAACATTGATAGTCTCAGAAGCCGAACCATTTAGAAATAGCAGACAGGTATAAGTTGTCACATCCTCGAAAACCTGGAATGCTCCAAAATCGACAATACGTTCGACAGATCGAAATTGTGAGAGTATTTCCCTAAGTGCTTCACCCACTCGAGTTGTAAACCACTTATTTGGCATAATGAAGCCTAGATGTCCTTTTAAATTCAGTAAATTTGCTCCCTTTTCAGTAAAACACAGATAAAGATCGAACTCTCGCTTTTCAGCAGCTTTATAATGCTGTGGATAATAAGCCCAAGTTTGAGAATCCAAATTTTTTAATGTTATACTACGGCTATACGGAGGATTTCCCACCACTGCATCAAACCCCGGATTTTCCTTCCAAGAGGCATTTTCCAAATCGATGAACACTTCGGGAAACTCCAGATCCCAGTGAAAGAACCGCTTTTCTTGCCAAAGTCGTTCCGCTTCGGCGAACACCGCCGCATCTTTTTTCGATAGGG
>CAKZKB010000009.1 GCA_937121005.1 uncultured cyanobacterium
GGCGGGGGACCAACGGGGCGAAATTGCGGCCCAGCGAGCGACGGTGGATCGCCTCCAGGCCGAACTAGAAGGGGAACGTACCACGCAAACCGCGACGATCGAGCGCTTGCGGGCCGAACTGGCAGGGGAAATTGATAGCCAAACGGCTCGTATTGCGCGTTTAGAAGCGCAGTTAGACGGGGAATTGCGAACCCAACAAGCGACCATCGATCGCTTGCAAGCCGAACTCAATAACGCTCGCACCGAATGTCGTCGCTACGAACAATTGTACCGCGATGGGGCAGTCAGCGAGTCGGAACGAGATAGCGTTTGTTTGCGCCAAGCAACGGCCATCGAAAGCGTAGACGAAGCGGTTGCCAACCGCGATCGCACGGCGAGTACGCTGCGCGAAGAAATTGCCGAAGCGCGAGCCACATTGCGCCAAACTGAGTCTACCTTGCGCGAGCAAATTAACGAAGCAGTTGCCAACCGCGATCGAACCGTTAATACATTAGACGCGCAAATCAACGAAGCGCTAGCGAACCTCGATCGCATTGAAGAAGTGCGTCCGGTAGACGTACAAGTGGCGCGTGCATCTGTCGATCGCGCCGTCGCTACGGCCGAACGAGCCCAAGCCGAATTAGAACTTTCTTACATTCGCGCTCCGGTGGACGGTCGCATCTTAGAAATCCATTCTCGCGGTGGAGAAGTTGCCGGAGAAGAGGGCATCGCCGAAATCGGTACGGTCGATCGAATGTATGCCATCGCCGAGGTCTACGAAACCGATATCGATCGCGTTCGTTTGGGACAAGAGGCGTTAATTACCAGCGATGCCTTTGACGAACAATTGCGGGGAACGGTCGAACAAATTGGCTTAAAAATTGGTCGCCAAGATGTTCTCGATACCGATCCCGCGGCCGATGCGGACGTGCGAGTGGTGGAGGTAAAAGTACGTCTCAATTCTGAAGGCAGCCAGCGCGTCGAAGGGTTAACCAATTTACAAGTCGAAGTCGAAATTTTGGTGGGAGAGTAAACAATGCAATTGCGTTACTGCAAACAAAGTTTGGCGATCGCTTGGTGGCAATTGCGCCATCAGAAAGCGCAAACCCTAGCTGCTATTGTAGGCATCGCATTTACAACCGTACTTCTGTTTATGCAAATTGGATTTCGCTCCAGTTTTATCGGCAGTCTCGTACAGTTTCCGAAAAGTTTTGACTGCGATATTTTCATCGTCAGTGCATCTTCTGTAACTGTCTTGCGGCCGCTTCCTTTTTCCGAACGGCGTTTGTATCAGGTATTGGGTGTAGAAGGAGTCGAGTCTGTTTCGCCAACTTATATTAATTCTTTTTTATGGCGAGATCCCCGCGATCGCTCGTTATTTTTAAGGCAAGTTATGGGAATTGGTTTCCCGTTGAATTCCCGATTTTTCGAGGCTCCTGGAGTTGCCGATAATCTTGACAAATTAAAACTAAATAAAAGTGTATTAATTGACGAGCGCTCTCGACCCGAATTTGCTCCCATTATCGATCTGTTTCGCCAGCAAGGAAAAACAATAGAAGAGATTAAAACTTCGAGCCAAGGAGGTTTGCATCGCATTAAAGTTGTGGGATTATTTGAGTTGGGTACTAGCACGTCTTTCGATGCTAGTATCGTGATGAGCAAGTCCACTTTCCTAAGTTTGTTCGATCGCCATCCCAGTCAAATTGATTGGGGATTGGTGCGCGTCAAACCAGGGTACGATGTGGATGAGGTGACAGAACGCATTCGCGAGTATCTCCCTAACGATGTCCGCGCCTTTTCCAAAGCAGATGTCCTTAATAAAGAGCGAAATTTTTATGAATATAGGACTCCTTTAGGACTCATATTTCGTTTTGGTTTGTTGGCTTCTGTTGTGGTAGGAATTATTATTTTATATCAAATTTTATACGTGAAAATCGCCCAAAGCATCCAGGAGTATGCTACCCTAAAAGCAATGGGTTACAGCCAGCAGGCGTTAACCTTGGTGGTCATTGGAGAAGCATCCATTCTGGCGGTGTCGGGATACATTCCCGGTTTTCTCGCCTCTTGTTGGATGTACGAGTTTCTCGAAACAGCGACGCAAATGATTTTTGTGATGCGCTTGGATGTGGCGATCGCCGTTTTAGTTAGCATCTCGTTTATCTGTTTTGTATCGGGAGGGTTAGCAGTAGGAAAACTGAAAGAAGCCGATCCGGCCGATATTTTTGGTTGAGGAGATACACTATGGATGCGATCGCGATCGTCGAAAAACTCAATTATTACTACCCGGAAGGGAAAGGGGAACGTCAGGTTTTATTCGATATTAACCTGTCTATTTTTCCTGGGGAAGTAATTATCTTAACCGGAGAGTCCGGATCGGGAAAGACGACCCTGCTAACGCTGATCGGTTGCTTGCGATCGATGCGTGAAGGGAGTCTAAAGATATTTGGAGAAGAACTCCTAAATGCAAGCGAGAAAAAACGCATGACCTTACGTCGTCGTATCGGTTATATTTTCCAACATTTTAACCTCTTCGAGTTTATGACCGTCGGACAAAACGTGCAATCGTCTTTAGTGCACGAGAAGATGTTACCCGCACAAGCAAGACAGCAAACCCAAGATCTTTTAACCGCAGTCGGGTTAGGCGATCGCCTCAATTCTTACCCTCGAGAACTCTCCGGCGGACAAAAACAACGAGTCGCCATTTCTCGCGCTTTGGTACACGAACCCAAACTAATTTTAGCAGACGAACCCACCGCCGCACTCGATAGCGAAACGGGTCGAGATGTGGTAAATTTAATTCGTAACCTCGCCAAAGACAAAGGAAGTGCGGTGTTAATTGTCACCCACGATCGCCGCATTTTAGACATCGCCGATCGCATCGTCAGGATTGAAGACGGTAAACTGATTACCGCCTACCGAGAAGAAATGACTCTCGCCTTACCCACCATTGAAGACCAATATTTCAAGCAACTCGAAGGCAAATATCAGACCAAAGACTTCGATCCGGGTGAAATCGTCATTGACGAAGGGGATGATGCCGACACTTTTTATGTTATCGTTGAAGGCATTTTTGAAGCTGTTAAAATTGTCCCAGATTCGCCGCCGAAGCTGTTGCGACAGATGCACAAAAACGAATACTTTGGCGAAATCGGCCTGCTAACTCCAGGAAGCAAGCGAACCGCAACGGTGCGCGTTTCTGAAGATGCGCCGGGAAAGGCGATCGCCATCGATCGCGAGACGTTTGCCAGTTTAGTCAAAGATTCCGAACTGACTTATGCAGCCGTTAGTCACCAACTTCGCAAGCGATTGACCGATCCTGAAATGGGGGAAAACGATCCGAATGTTTAAGAAAGTTCCTTTAGCTTGGCTGCAACTCACCCGCGAAAAAAGTCGCCTGCTGATTGCCTTGGCGGGGATTAGTTTCGCTGATATCCTCATGTTTATGCAGCTAGGATTTCGCGATTCCCTGTTCGATGCGTCGGTACTGATGCACCAACAAATGGAAGGCGATATTTTTCTGGTCAGTCCGCAATCAACGGCTCTAATTGCGATGAAAAGTTTCCCAGAACGTCGGCTTTTCCAAAGTTTGGCAGTAGAAGGAGTCGAGTCGATCGCGCCAGTTTATATTGGTTTGGGACTGTGGAGAAATCCCGACGAACGCAACACCCGCAGCATTTTAGTCATCGGCACCGATCCGGTCGATCGCATTTTCGATTTTCCCGGACTCGAAGAGGAAGACTACGATCGCCTCAAACTCGAAGATACAGTTTTGTTCGATCGCAATTCTCGACCCGAATTCGGGCCAGTTGCTGAATGGTTTGACGCAGGACGAGATGTAGAAACAGAAATTGACGGTCGTCGCATCGAGGTCGGCGGGACATTTGAATTGGGGGCAACTTTTGGCGCAGATGGCAATTTAATCGTCAGCGAACTGAACTTTTTGCGGATTTTTGCCGGACGCGATCGCGGTTTAATTGATATAGGAGTCGTGCAGTTAGAACCGGGGACAGCAGTCGAACCCGTTCTGGCGGCCATGCGAGAAAATTTACCCGACGATGTGTGGTATTTTTCTAAAGAGGAGTTCGTCAACTGGGAGAAAAACTACTGGCAAAGTAGCACCGCGATCGGGTTTATTTTTGCCCTGGGTGCGGGGATGGGGTTTGTCGTCGGGATTGTCATCGTCTACCAAATTCTCTATACTGATGTTGCCGATCACTTGCCCGAATATGCGACGCTAAAAGCCATGGGATATACCGATCGCTACCTTCTCGGTGTCGTGTTTCAAGAAGCCATTATTTTAGCCTTCGTCGGCTACCTACCGGGGCTTGGCATTTGCATGGTACTCTACAACATGACCGCAGCCGCAACAAGTTTACCTGTTTTTATGACCGTAGGGCGAGCGACGACCGTGTTTATTTTAACCGTCGTCATGTGTTTTGTCTCCGGGGCCGTGGCCGTCCGCAAACTCAGCGCCGCCGACCCCGCCGATATTTTTTAGGTTCTTCTCGAGATAGTATGCTAGATCGAGAGCTAAAAACGCCAACAAAGGAGACTCCGCAAGCGAAAATTATCTAAGTTTCTGAATCCATAGGCTAGCCGTTTAATTAACTATTGTATCACGCGATCGCGTTTCCGGCGATCCAGCCTGTCGTCCAGGCATTTTGAAAGTTAAACCCCCCTGTAATACCGTCAATGTCGAGAATTTCGCCAGCAAAATAGAGATGGGGACAGATGCGGCTTTCCATTGTTTTGAAGTCGATCTCTTTGAGTTTGATGCCGCCGCAAGTGACAAATTCTTCTTTGAAAATTCCTTTACCTACAATGTCGTACTGGCTGCGTTTGAGACGATCGCTCAATCGATTTGCTTCTTTTTTCGCCAGTTCTGTCCATCGTTTTTGGGGGTCGATCGCGGCTTGTTGGACTAAATACTGCCAAAGTCGCTTCGATAAGGGAAATGGAGAAACAGTGGCGATCGCCTGTCGGGGACGATCGCTTTTCGTCTGCTGGAGTTGCTGTTTAATTTCTTCTAAGTTGCGATCGCTTAACCAATCGATCGTCATGGGGGTTTGATAGCGGCAATCGTGCAGTTCTCTGGCTCCATATGCGGACAATTTTAGCACGGCCGGGCCGCTAAAACCCCAGTGGGTTATTAATACTGGCCCGGTTTGAGAAAGTTTGCACTCCGGGAGTTTGACGGTGGCATTTTCGACCGTAATTCCAGCGAGTTCGTGCAGGCGATCGTCGGCAATATTGAAGGTAAACAAAGAGGGAACGGGAGGGACGATCGTATGTCCCAAATTTTGCGCCAGTTGATAGCCCGTGCGACTGCTTCCGGTGGCAAGAAGCAGACGATCGCAGTGCAATTGTTCTCCGCTTTTGAGTTGGAGAGTGAAACCATTTCCGTCGTTCCTTTGGCTTTGTCTCGTGTATGATAGAGGTGAATCTTCCACAATTCGTTGCGTCTCAGAGAAATGCAGCGAGGGATTGATTCCCCCCTTATTAAGGGGGGTTAGGGGGGATCGATCCGCGATGTTTCTACGAACTGCAACGACAGGAGAACGAGTGCGAATGTCAACCTCAGAGGCGATCGCGGCTGAGTGCAAACAGTGGACGATCGTTTCGGAATCATCGGTTACGGGAAACATCCGCCCGTCGGCTTCGGTTTTCAGTTTTACACCCCGTTTCTCGAACCAGTCTACTGTATCTCCAGGTTGAAATTTTGTCAAGCAGCCGCGCAACTCTTTATGGCCTCGGGGATAGTTTTTGACTAACAAAGCTGGATCGAAACAAGCATGAGTGACATTGCAGCGTCCGCCGCCAGAGATGCGAACTTTACTAAGAACATTGCCACTAGCTTCGAGTAAAGTTACTTCTATATTGGGGGAAGTTTCCGCAGCAGCGATCGCGGCAAAAAAGCCCGCCGCACCACCACCAATGACGATAACTTTTAATTGATGTTCTGAGTTGCGATCGTTCATTTTTCTTGTTGCTTGTCTTTAAGTATTCAGGTTGCCGCAAAGAAACCCGGTTTCTGAAAGGAAAAGCTCGAATTTAGTTGAGCTATAAACGAGAAACCGGGTTTCTACACCAGTGTATGTTAGAGTAGCGAAATAGTTACACTCTCATTTTTCCTGTTGCTTGTCTGCTTCAATTTCCCACATGCCCCGGTTCTGATAGCGCTCCGAGAGAACAGCATAAAACAATCCGCTAAACAGAGTTTGGGTACTCATAACGATAAAAACCATACCCGCAACGGCGGGACGGATGGCATAAAGTGGGCCGAAATCTTGGTTAACCCAACGCTGAATAACGCTGATTTCAAAGGCTAAACCGATAGCAAGGGTAAAGGCAGAAAAGAGAATAATGCGCTCGATGGTGATATGCTTAACCACCCAATTCATGCGCCTCGACTGGGCGCGAATGCGATGGGTAAAGGTATAGAGATGGGCGAGAATTCCGGTCAGCAGCAGTTCGTATCCCACCAAGCAAGATAACCCCGCAACTACGATCCAGTGATCGTTAAAGCGCAAGCTACCCACATAAACAGAAACGCCGCCCGGTGTTTGAGCTAAAAGCAATCCGAGAATGGCTCCAAATCCTAACAGCAGCAAACCGGGAACCCAGTAAATAAATTTGGGTGCAAATAAGAGAATATATTTGAGATGTCGCCAGCCATCCGACCAGGGGCGCAAATGGGGCGGACGATCGCGGCCGTCGGGATGGAGCGTAATCGGAACTTCGGTCGTTTTCAGACCCAAAATTGCCGCTTTCACGAGCATCTCAGAGGCAAATTCCATCCCGCACGATTCCATCTGCAACTGCTCGAAGGCAGATTTGGTTAGCGCTCGCATTCCACAGTTGACATCGGAGAACTTAGAGCCGTAAAATAGATTGACGATCGCGGTTAAAACAGGCGTACCGATGTGACGATTTTTCCAAGGCATAGCCCCCGGTAAAATGTTGCCTTTAATGCGCGTTCCCGTGACAAAATCCCAGCCAAGCATCAACTTTTCCACCATCGGCACAGCTTCGCGAAAGTCATAGGAATCATCCGCATCTGCCATCACTAAATACGCACCTCTTGCCGCTTTCATGCCCCAAATTAACGCCGCACCGTAGCCGCGTACCGGAACCGAAACCACTCGCGCCCCGAGCGATCGCGCTACTTCGGGAGAACCGTCCGTCGAACCGTTATCGGCGACGACAATTTCCCCGGTTAATCCTAATGTCGCGATCGCGGTTTTAGCCTTGTCAATACAGACGGGAAGCGTTCGCGCTTCGTTCAAACAAGGCATGACGATCGATACGTCGATGGCGGGTTTCATAAGCAGAACGAGAGAAAATTAAACCGATCGAGAAGATCGTGGATACAAGCCCCCGAATTTATTCGTGGACAACCAAAGCGAAGCATCCATGCAAGCCCCTGGCTTTAGACATGGGGGTTAAATTTTTAATTTTTAATTTTTAATTCCGCGAAGCGGTTGACGGTCGATCGCCTAAAAACTCTTGCAAGCGCAACAAAGCGATGGTTTGTCCCAACTTTAACGGTAGCAGCGACACGCCTTCTAAGCGCGACTGCACCCAACCGTCGCCCCAATACCACTCGTGAAACCCGTCGATCGCCCCGCTTAACAACCAGCGCAAACAGTTGTCGTCGGCGACTTCGACTTGATGGTCGATCGTCACCATTCCCAATGTCGATGCGAACCGCAACCCCGCCTGAAAGCGTTCGGGCAATCCCGGCGGCAACTGCTGGGGCCACATCCACAACCGCAGGCGATCGGGGTATAGCAAGCTGCGCCCGATGTCGTCGGCGCTGGCTTCGATTTCGATACGGATATGACTGTCTTGGAACGTACCCAGCATGAATTTTGGCTCTCGCGTCTTTACTTATCTTAACCTGACGTGAGGGCAAGTGGAATTTAAAACTGGAGTTCCGCCCATAATCTCAGGGGATGTGCTAATGATTGGGGAGTTCTGAAGCATAGATCTCTGTCCTCTGGGTTCTATATTGATAGTTTATCAATTTTATAGTTAGAGAAACCCGGTTTCTGTCCCATAGCCAGACAAAACTCTTGTAGTTTCAGAAACCGGGTTGCTGGCGTAACTGGTTGAGGTTACGCACCGACAGCTTCTTTCGCTGCGTACATCACCTCGATCGAGATTTCGCCAATACCGCGATCGCGGGCAAATTTCTCCGTGTTCCGCTTCACTTTTCCGCGCACGAAACCAGGAACTTTGTTGAGTTCGGCTTGCGCTTCCTTCGTCCAGTTGAGGTCGGAATCGGCTGAAACCGTTTTGGTGATAATCTCTTTGGTATCGTGACCGCCAAAAATCTCGAGTAGGTGATCTTCCATTCCTAACGTAAAGGAATTGTAGATCAGATCCACCAGTTGGTTCGCTCCTTCGTAACCGACAAACGGACGATATCCCACCGGGAAATTCTGGATGTGAATGGGGGCAGCAATGACACCGCAAGGAATGTTTAAGCGCTTGCCAACGTGCCGTTCCATTTGCGTCCCAAAAATAGCAGACGGTTCGATTTGAGCAATTTTGTCGGCAATTTCGCCATTGTCTTCACTGATAAGAATATCATCGCAATATTCGCCGACTTGCTGTTTGAACCAGTCCGCATCGTATTTGCAGTAGGTTCCAGCTAAGACAACGTGAATCCCCATTTCGCGGGCGAGGATTTTTGTCAAGGCGGCGGCGTGGGTATTGTCGCCGAAGACGACAACTTTTTTTCCCGTCAAGTTTTGGCAGTCAATGGAACGAGAGAACCACGCCGCTTGCGACAGAAACCGGGTTTGTTTGTCGATAAATCCTTCGTAATCGACATCTGCCCCTTGCGCGTTCAAAACTTGTTGGATTTTGCGGATGCAGCGTGCGGTTTCCACAATGCCCATAGGGGTAATATCAACGCAAGGCATCTGGAATTCAGATTCGAGATATTCGGCTGCCATCATCCCCAATTCCCGGTACGGAACCAGATTAAACCAGGCGCGAGGCAGGTTTTTGAGGTTGTGTACCGATGCGCTGTCGGGGATGATTTCGTTGACTTCAATACCCAGATCGCCCATGAGTTTGACTAACTCGGTGCGATCGTGATTGTTGTGGAAGCCGAGAGTGGAAATCCCGATGATGTTAACCGAGGGTTTTTCGGTTTTGTCGGTGGGGAGTTCGTCTTTTTTGCGGGCTTTATCGAGATAGTAGCGCACGATTTGGACTAACGTGCGATCGGCCGCTTGCAGTTCGTTGACGCGATAGTGGTTGACATCAGCTAGCATCACGTCTCCGCTTGCGTCGAGTTGGGCGCGAGAGACGAAGTTTTCGAGATCTTCTTGTAAAATACTAGAGGTGCAAGTAGGGGTCAAAACGATTAAATCCGGTCGTTCTTCCTTGTCCTTACGCACGATGTTGTTGACAACTTTATCTTGAGATCCCCGCGCTAAAACGTTGCGATCGACGATACTCGTCGTCACGGGGGTGTAGTTGCGTTCGCGTTCTAACATGGAGCGCATGACGTTAAAATAGTCGTCACCGAGGGGCGCGTGCATGATGGCGTGAACGTTTTTAAAGGAACTGGCAACCCGCAACGTGCCGATGTGGGCGGGCCCGGCATACATCCAGTAAGCCAATTTCATAAAGCAGTCTCCGATGGATTACGATCGCGATCTTCGAGATCCAGACTAAAACTAAAGCAAAGCGATCGTTGTCCAATGCAACAATTCTTTAGGCTTCGGTACAATTGTTCGTAATATTGGCATCGGGCGCGGCGATCGCGCCAGCTTGCATCTCTGGAGGCCCGATCGCCGCTATACAAAAGTACGCAAAATCGGTTAAGGTAGGATTATGGACACCCACAAGCGAATCGGTCAAATCCTTGCAGGCGATGCCAATGCTGACCGGGTTGGTATCCTCGTCATGGTGCGATCGCCCAAAGACGGCAACCATTTAGAACGCCGCCAGCACCAACGGGCGATCGACGATGATATGATTCGCGTGGCGCTAATCTACGGACAGAAGCATTTTAACAAAGGGGCGGCGCTGTTTACCCTCCACGATCGCGCTTTGCAAGGTACGCCTTACGCCCCCTTGACGGACTTTCTGCGCGGGTTGACAGTGGTTTGCCAAACCGAACCCCCCGATCCGAGAATTTTAACCGTGTACTGGAATCGAAAAATTGCCCGGCGATCGAGCAAAAAAGCCCGCAGAGATCGCGATGGCGATTGGACGGGGATTTCGTTTTTACCCTCACAATGAGAAGTTGTTTCTCATTCACCTCTACCTAACGATCGTCGGTGTGGTGTTGCGAACCCGAATAACTCGAGTCTGGTACGTGCCGTCTGGGTGCAATTCAAACCATCGAAACCCCGGATCGCGATCGCGTTCTGTGGCGTTTTCTGGCATCACTTGAGTGCAAGTCGATGGTGTGGTACAAAAGCGAATGCGATGGTGTCGGCGATCGCATTCTAAATGCACGTGACCGCATAACACCAGTTTAACACGATCGAAGCGATCGACAATCTTTAGAAATTCTTCGGCGTTGCTGACACCGATAGTATCTACCCAGTCAATGCCGACGGGAAGGCTATGATGGTGCAAGGCGATCGCAGTGGGACGATCGCTGTCTTGCAGTGCAGTTTCTAAATAGTTTAGCGTGTCGCGAGAGAGATAGCCTTCGCCAAATTTAGCAGTTTCTAGGGTAGAATCGAGTAAAAGAAACTGCCATCCTCCGATGGTAAATGTCTTATCAGCATACAGGGGAAATCGGTTTAAGCGATCGTCCATTGCTGCTAAGTTGTCGTGATTTCCCGGCAGCCAGTAGGTGGGAATTTGTAGGGGAGAAATACACTCGAACAGGCGATCGTAAGCCTCCGGTTCCCCCAAATCGGCGAGATCTCCAGTTAGCAGCAAAACATCGGGTTGCAATGTTTTGACTCGCGACAAAATATTCTGCAAAGACTGCCAAGTACAAACCCCTCTCAGCAGGCGATCGGGGTTGGCAAACAGATGTGTATCGGTAATTTGTGCTATTGTCACGATTGCTTGCATTCTAACCCAATTCTCCCCTTATGTTTTAGCGCAATAATAATTGAGGGTATCCGTGTAGGGGCGATATTTGCTACGCAAAGGCTGGGCCTACGCGAATCGCCCCTACATCATTTTTTGGGTGTCAACCGGAAAATTTTAGACGCGATCGCGCCATCGTTGTACTAACAGATAATGCACCAATCCCAGGACGATCGCCCAAACTGCATTACCCGCCAAAACATCCCACAAAATTGATGCGGTGAAATTCTCCGTACCGCCTAAAGCAAAGCTAGAGATCCACAAAATCAGTTCGTAAATGCCGTATCCGAGAAGGAGGGAAGCGAGAAACCAAATATAGCTTCCTCCCGGTTGTTTGCGAACAGAAGAGAGTTTGACCGTCGAAAGCAAGACCGCTAAAATGGCTCCCACTCCCATGACAATTCCCCAAGCAAAGGTACTCGGCGTGTAGGGATAGTCGCGAACGGTAAAACCGAGAAATTGGTTAAAACACCACATACAAAGAACCACCGCGATCGCCTTACGACGCGAAACCGTTGACCCGGCGATCGTCCCCACACCCACCAGAGGTGCGGTACAATAGTAAACGAGATTGCTAGCGGTAGCCGTTCCCAGCAAGACATAAAACCACAGACGACTGTTGTCGATGGCTTGTTCTTTTGTTAGCTGATGCGAGTATCCTGCGGTCATAATAGTCTCCAAATGAGCGAGTAAAGGTCAACATTCAGGTTGTAACTATTCAGGTGTTCGATCGTCAACCAGTGTAGAAACCCGGTTTCTCAAAGGAGAGACTCGAATTTTGGCGATCGTCCAGAAACCGGGTTTCTTGCTTTGACCTGAATACTTACAAGTAGAGTATAGAATCAATGCGCGATCGCTAAGCAGGTGGATATACGTTCTCCACCAATTTTTGCCCGTTAACTAAATGTTCGCTGACAATTTGACGGGCAATTTCTGGCTTAACGCGAGTGTACCAAGTGCGATCGCCCGAATAGAAAACCACCGGGCCGAGTTTGCACACTTCCAAACAGCCAGAAGTCATCACTGTGACATCTAATTCTGCTTCGTCAACCGCAGACTGTAACGCTTCAAACACGGGTTTCCAGTTGCGAGAAGGATAGCAGCGACTCGATCGACAAACAGAGATGTACGGACGCTTTAAGGGATTTTCAGTAAAGGGAATGGGTTCGTTTTCCAGAACGTAAATCTCTCGCAATTGTTCGTAGAGTCCTAACTTCTCTAACTGCGGCTTTCCTTCCGGTAACAAATCTTCATCTTCCCCTAAATACGGGTTAGGTAAAAACAGATTCATCATCCGTTCTCCCGCACCATTCCAAAACTGAATTCCCCAACTCCTGGGTTCTCCTTCTGCATTCAAACGACGGTACAACGCACCGCGACTGACAAGGCGTTGTTTCCGCAGTTCTTCTGGGGTTTTACAGTGAGGCCCGCCGAGGTGTTCTTCTAGGCACAAGTGCATATGCCAATTTTGCGTCGCAACCGTTAAGTAACCGTCGTAAATAACGCAGAGTCTGGGGGGTTCGGAGAGTTCCAATTCCAAGACGCTACCTTCGACAACGTGACCCAATTGTACCTCTTTCCAGCGCTCTTGAAACAGCGTATATAGCATGGGGCCAGTTGCGTCGATCGTCGCCGGAAAATCTTCATATTCGATCGTCCCTCCTTGCGGCGTGGGGTCGCTACTGCGACGATTTAGGGGAGTCACCCAACGGTTGAATTCATTCATGGCATTTTTGGTCGCGTTCGCCGATTGTAGCACAGTTTGGCATTAATTAAATCTTAAAATGTCGATTGTACCCCCACGCGGACATTTCGACTCAACCCCGGAAAGCCAGGAAAGACTTCGTACTGTTCGTCAAACAGGTTATTTAAACTGGCATTGACGATGAAGCGATCGCTGACAGGAACGCGCAGTTTCAAGTCTACTGTCGTATAAACTCCCAGGGTTTCGGTGTTGGCGTTGCTGGTAAAAAATTCACCGACATTGTGCAACAATACCCCCGCATAGAGTCCGTTGGGACGCACGTAGGCAACGCCGAAGTTAAAACTATTGGCATCGCGGAAACTGAGATCGTTTCCTTCAATGGTTTCGTCTTGGCTTTCGAGGATTTCGGTATCGTTGAGCGTCAGGTTAGCAAATGCGAAGATATGGTCGGCAATTTGCACGTTTAACTCGGCTTCTATCCCCATTGTCTCGACTTCGCCAATATTGACAAAGGTACTGGGATCGCCAAATTCAAAGGCAATTAGTTCGGAGATGCGATTGAGGAAAAAAGTCAGTCGCAGCAGTCCAAAGTCTTCGATCGTCTGGTCGATACCTACATCGAAACTGTTGCCTCGTTCTGGTCGCAAGTCGGAGTTGCCAGCCACATCGAATGCAGCCAATCCTTCTAACTCTGAAAGGAGAGGAGCGTTGAAACTGCGGGCGTAATTGGCTCGCAATGCAGTCGAGTCAGTGACATTCCAAAGAATACCCGCACTGGGAGAGGTAAACGAACCATTTTCTAGGCTGTTAAATTCCTGTCGCACACCGAGATTGACATTGAGGTTATCGGCAAGATCGATAGCATAACGAGCGAAAACGGCTCCCTGGTCGATATTGTCGTCATAATTCTCGCTTGTTTCGCCAGTGAAGAAACTAAAGGTCTCATTCTCAGCCGAGATCGTCCGAAAGTCAATCCCGTAAGTGAGGTTTTGTGCCTCGGCTAACTGCCAGTTATGTTGAGCCTGAACGCCGAAAGCAGTACGATCGACCTTATCGCTGCTGGTTTCAGGATTGCGGAAGTTATAATCGAGAATATCGGTATAAACGCGAGCCGTCACAACCGAATCTCGCTCTCGTCCTAACTGGGATTCAAAACCGAGATCGAACAGCCATCCTTCCGTATATTGTCGCGCATCGGGCGTGAGATTATTAAACTGTCCGACGCTACCTTCTTCTGTGGGAACGCCACCGGGAACACCAAAGTCGCGACTGAGGTACAAACCGCTAAAGGTTAGCCGAGATCGATCGCCTAAATCGGCAGTTAATTTAAGGTCAACGTTGTTGTAGTTGACATCAGCATTGTCACGATCGTCCTCAAAGTCGATCGTCTCCAGTTCAAACGGAAAATCGTTGTCAGAATAGGTACGATTGTAGCTGAGAAACCAGCCAAAATCGCCTTCTGTGCCACTGGTTTGAATCACCTGTTGGTTGTAGTCAAAACTCCCGAGTTCGCTGCGGACTAAAAACTGCGTTTCCTCCGTTGGCGATTGGGTGACAATATTAATGGTTCCGCCAATGGCATTAGAACCGTAAAGGGTAGAACCGCCGCCGGGAATCACTTCGATGCGTTGAACGGAATCAGTGGTAAATTCAGCCAGATCGAAGCCACCTTGACCTCCCAAATCGTTAACGGGTCGTCCGTTTAACAGAATCAAAGTTTGACCCGTATCGCCGCCGCGAATAAACTGAGAACTTGGCGATCCTAACTGTCCGCCAGCCGTTCCGTCGGCGAGAATTCCGGGGACAAATCGCAACGCATCTTGGACGGTAATGGCATCTTGGGCTTCAATTTGTTCGCGATCGACGACATAAGCTGGACGCGAAGATTCTCGCAAGGTTCCTTCACTGCGAAACGGCGCAAATAAAGGCTGGTTGAGAATTGCTTCGATGAGAATTTCAACAGGTTCTTCTTCCTCTTCTGTTTCCGGTTCGGGTTCGGTGTCTTGGGTAAGAAGCAGCGTTTCCAAAGTGGGGTTGGGACTCGAGGGGATGGAGTCTAAATCGCTAGCATTGGTACTGAAGGATGAGGGAGTTTTAACTTGTTTGGTGGCGGCGATCGCCCCACTTTGCCCGAGAACGATCGCCGTACAACCGATCGCGATCGCGAATACATTGTCTTTCATCTTACGTCCTAAAAAAAGAGAATACGAAGCCTTGACGCTTGCAACTCGCGCCAGCTATGCTAGAATTGGATTGAGATCGATCTGCGGATTGCGATCGCGGTTGGCAAACCTAGCGGCAACTGGGAAGCGATCGCCACTTTTCTCGTATTTGAAGACTGTTAACCCATTTCCCATCGGGGGAATAGGCAAAAAATTTCGGCAAAGACAAACGAACTTCCATCCGTACCTCGCAGATGCGTGTCAAAGTTATCTGTTTGTCGGCGGGCATCCTGACTCAGAGAACGACATCTCTTCACAGTTGCGGGACAGCGCCGGACTTGCACCGGACTTTCCCCGTTACCTCTGGTGACTGACCCCCACCAGAACCGATAGGAACGACTATACCACGAGATGGCAACTTGCGATCGCGATCGCGAAAAAAGTTTTTCGCCACTCCCCCGGATCGCCCGACTTTCCCCCAAGTCTGGTTCTTAGAAGCGGGTTAAAGTCGCAAAACAGAACGAATGCTCAGCAGTGGATTTTTGGGGAGAGGAAACAGATGAACAATTGATGGTATGGTAAGTATAATCTGGGCTGACACAAATGAGCGATGGTAACGACTGATAGTAGTGTCTGCTTCTTACCTACGCTATATGCAACATTGCTACACAAGTCCAGATAGTGTTTTATTGACCCGATCGTCTTCATTGTCCCCATGCACATCCACACTCTGGAAAACTGGCAACACTCCCACAACTTTTCTATCAATCGCCACCATGCCGAGCAGAACACCAAAATCGTGATGGTACTGACCGCGATCGCAATGGTCGTTGAAGTGGTGGCCGGAATCTTATTTGGTTCCATGGCCCTGCTTGCTGATGGATGGCACATGGTCACTCATCTGGCTGCGTTTGGCATTACCCTCTTCGCTTATCGCT
Organism: uncultured cyanobacterium; assembly: GCA_937121005.1. Lineage (GTDB taxonomy): Bacteria > Cyanobacteriota > Cyanobacteriia > Cyanobacteriales > Geitlerinemataceae > CAKZKB01. The sequence continues at coordinate 15,858 of CAKZKB010000009.1, forward strand.
TTGCTCGCAGCCAAGCCAATAACCCCAAGTATACCTTTGGTACGGGTAAGGCAAGTATTCTCGGTGGCTTTACCAGTGCCATCGCTCTGGGGGTCGTTGCCTTTGTAATGGCACTGGAATCACTGGGTCGCTTGTGGCAACCCCAACCCATTCAATTTAATGAAGCAATTGGGGTCGCCGCCATCGGCCTGGTCGTCAATCTAGTGAGTGCTTTATTGTTGCAGGAGGATGGCGATGTTCGTCATCACGGATCCGGTCGCCATCACCATCACCATCACCATCACCACCATAGCGATTCTAACCTTCATGCTGCCTATATCCATGTGGTAGCCGATGCCTTGACCTCCGTACTGGCGATCGTCGCATTGATAGCGGCCAAGTTCCTGGGATGGATCTGGATGGATGCGGTGATGGGATTAGTTGGTGCGGGGGTCATTACAAAATGGGCCTATGGCTTAATTCGAGAAACTGGATTTGTGTTGCTGGATGCAGGCAGCAATATTGAAGTCAAACGAGCGATCGCGGATGCCATTGAAATGGATGCTGACAATCGTATTACCGACTTGCACGTCTGGCATCTGAGCGAGCATCATTTATCGGCGACGATCGCCCTCGTCACCCATTACCCTAAAGAACCAAACTACTACAAGAGCTTACTCGATCGTATTCCATCTCTAGCTCATATCCTGATTGAAGTCAATCCCTGCTGTGGCGAACCCTGTATTGAAGTTACCCCTGGTTTGACAGAAGCGGAATCAGAACGGCAGCCGGTTCCAGACCACCAATAATGTACCGTTATCCTCTGCCCCCGCCGTGACGGGGACGAAGTTAAGATAAACCTGAAATTCACCGCGATCGATTCGATAAATCCTTCCACCTCCGTAATTTCCGATGGCGGTGACGGTCAAACTGCGCTCTTCTAATCGAGAATTGACGATCGTTTCCAATTCTCGGGGGTTGAGATAGTCGAACCAACGAAAGCTGGCAATTTCGGCTCTGGGATGGCCGCGATCGTCGCAAAACAGGGGGATTTGTTCGGCTTCGCCAAAAAGGCCCAGAATTTCCGAGAGGGGCGTATTCTCAAACCCATCGGTCTTGCTGTCAATCTCCGCGATCGTATTATAAAAGTCCGCTTCGATCTGCTTTCTCGGGGGAGATGAAGGAGGAGAAACAGGCGGTTTAGACGGGAGCGATATTCGTTCTTTTTTCTGAGGCGGTATTTCTGAGGGGGGCGAATACGGTCTCGGTTTCTGTGTTTCTAGATTCGTCTGTTCTGGAACGGGTTCGGGGATCGGTTCGGCTGCGACTTCTTCGGGTATGGGTTCGGGTTCCGTTTCCACAGGCGCAGGAGTGACAGGTTCGGGTTCCGTCTCCACAGGCGCAGGAGTGACGGGTTCGGGGTCGGGTTCCACAGGCGGAGAGGCGGGGAGAAATACAACCTCGATCGCCTCCGGTTCCGGTGGCTCGATCGCCTCCCCAAACGGCAGCAACAACAGGCTACCATGCAGCGCTAGGGAAGCCCAAAACCCCCAATACAGCGTTCTCCAGTCGATTTGTCTCGCGATCGCCCACTCAGTCCGATCCATGTTAAACATTTTATATTAGAATGATAACCATTATCACTATAGAAGCAATGGAACACCGCAGTCTCTGTGAATGCTCTCCTCACGACGCAGAGCGTCCGTGAGGAGCTTCCCGATCCCAAAG
>CAKZKB010000010.1 GCA_937121005.1 uncultured cyanobacterium
AGCCGGACAAAATCCGAGTTTCTCCCTTCAGAAACCGGGTTTCTCTGTACCACCTGAATGCTTGCGTACAATCTTCAGAGACGGTCGATCGCACGCCCAATCCGATACACCTCGGATTGTAGCATTGACTAACCAGATTCGATATTATACCGTTTTTCAGAAAAGTGTTACACTTAGGAAAGGGCAAACGCCGTTTGCCCCTACATACCGATTCTCATCTGTGGCATCAATTCTGGCAATTGGGATAACACCTGGTGTAGAAACCCGGTTTCTGTCTGCAACCTAAAGGCTGACAACAGATGTATGACCCATTCCCAAGCGAGTTTTAACGCCAGTTCCCGCAAAGGGAGCGTAACTCATTAATAAGTTTGCCACATTTGCCAGCAGTGGATCGCTGCGACGCAAAATTTGTAACGAAACTTCACCAATGAAACCGTTGACGTATCCTTTCGGTAAGGGGAACGATCGCGTCCGTATGCGATGGCGACGAATGAAGGTATATTCAGTTAAATAAGAGATCAGTTCGTCGCTTCCTAAATAAATGGGTGCGAAGTGGTTCCAGCGCAGTAACCAACTGCGAAACAGTGAAGCAGGAACGGGAAGGGGAAGGGAAATAATGCGCTGCGAAAATGCAGTTGGCGTGTGGAATTCGAGATCGAAACTGTAGTTGGGTTCGGGTTCGTTGGCGACGCAGGTGGTGTAAAGTTGTTCGTAGGTGGTGGTTTCGTCGGTACGATCGCGCTGTTGAAACTTGGCCCCAAACAGTTCTAAACCATCGGACAGATCTAAATCGGCGATCGCTTTCGAGGCGGTTGCGTCCAAACCGGATAAGATGATATGATAGGGACGATCGCCCGAGAACGAAATAAAATCTCTATGGGTATCAACCTCTCCTAAAATACCCGAGAAGCTGAGATTGGTGACAACATCGACGCGATCGATCTCCATGCGCCGACACAGTTCTTTCACCAGTTCCAACCGATAGGTTTTCGGAAGGGTAGCGGGTGCGGCGAGAGTGAAATTCCAACGCGATCGAATTAACATTTTACAATACTTTAAATTTTGCCCAACCGGGAACCAGAGTAATTTCTCCGTCGCGGTTGCGGATACTGCGGCGCGATTTTGGTGCTTCAAAATTGGGTGCGGAAATGCCAACTGCGTCGCGAAGCTGCGATCGCAATTCTTCCCCCAGTCGCAAGCCGATCGTCGTCCCGTTCATTCCGCTTCCCCAGCCAATTCGCAGGGTAAACGGGCATTTTTCCGGGTTGTAGAAGCGGCGAACATCGACAAAATTTAACCGTTCGCCACCCGCATCTAGGTTGTCGCGAATGCTGTTCCAGTAGTCGTGATCGAAATCCCACTGTTCTTGCACGAAGTCTTGACAAATGGCTAGCAGTTCGTCTATAGTAGAAAAGGGTATTTTCATGCCTTGCGAGTGTCGAAACCAATCGAGCATCTCGCCATCGATGCTGAGGGTAAACTCAGTGCGAATGCGCTGCACCATTTCCACGTAAATCGAGGCGCGATATTTGGCGTTGCGGTTAGGAAAGCGACTGGAAACCACGACTTCGGAGACGATGGGGATGTTGGCGGGTGCAGTTCCTTTTTTAGTTTTGACCCGTTTCTCGACTAGCGGATCGGTATCGGAAACGGACACCGCACGCATAAAGTCAGTGTTGGGGCCGTATCGTTTTACGTTAGCCGATCGCCCCTGATAAGTCAAGTCAAATTCTGTAAATAGCGCCTCTTCAAACAGCGTACTTGCGGTGCGTTTTTGCTCGAATTTTTTCTCCAATTGACCGCGATCGAGGCGCGATCGCAGTTCTTTTTCGATCGCGCTGACTCGATTAGCTTGCGGAACGCCATAGCGATCGCTATACTTGAGGAGATGATACGCGATCGCGGTACGAATTGCTCCTTTTATTGACGATCCGGGGATGTAAAACTGGCCGTTTCCGTTACGAATCATCGGACGCAGATCGGTAATGCGATCGTCCGTCCACTTGCGACGGGTTCCTTCATCAGGAAAAATGGGTCTTCCGGTATCATCGGTGACATTTTCCCAGTCTTCGCCGAAGGTATCTTCGAGTAAGTTGGCGATGCCTTGCCGATTTTCGATGGCACTGATATAATCTTTGAGACGACCGCGATTGTAGAGTTGTCTCGCCAAGGCTTCGGAGTCGGGAATGTAGACTTTCGATGGCGTTTGCACGTATTCAAACGGGTTGAGTCGCTGAACTTCCGAACCGATATGGACGATCGGACTCATCAAGCGAATGGTTTTGGTTTCGTATGCGTTGGGTTTGGTGAGAGTCATAGCAACCGCAGATCTGCAACCACAGATGAATAGGATGTACGCAGATGATTTTTCGGTGAAAGCGATACTGTTTGGAAGATGGATAAGATATTAGGTTTCTATCGCGGAACGAATAGGGAGACTGAGACTGATTCCACTGCGGTAAATTTGATGTGCGTTAAAACCTCCGGGGGTGACGTTAGCGAGTTTTCCTGTCGGTTGTTCGCTAAAAACTGACCCTTCGGCGAACATTCGGACGATCTTTCTGCGAGATTGGATCCCTGTTGGGGAGACGATCCAACCGCCACGCGGAAGGAGTTTGTAGATAGCAGTTTCGTCGTTAGCGACGCGATCTTGCAACCACTGACGATCGCTTTCCCACAGCAAACTCATTAAACTGTAGTGCGTACCGTTTTTGTAGGCGATCGCGTCTTTCCAGACTTGGGGTAACTCCTGCCATTCTACCTGAAAACGACCCCAACCGCTCGAGCGTTCGCCGCCAATTCCTTCGTCTCCTAAAATTTCCAACAGAACCTTAAATGTATTTTCGAGATCGCTGCTGTCAAAGCAAGCAAGAAAATACAATCCCGCCACACTGTTAATGTCGTTACCGTTGCGTTCCCATGCAAATTGCGTATATCCAGTATGGAACAAGTTTGTCGATCGCGTGTCGCGATCGATGGAACTTCGGGGCACTTTGTTATTGGTTTTGACAGCTTCTCCATAGTCGAAGGTTCCCGCATCTTTGAGTCTTCCGTGTGGGTTTCCTTTCGTTTTCGCAATCAATTCCTCTCGATCTTGGCTGTCGAACCCCTCGCCTTGATACCATCTTCGCCAGACAGACAGGGGAAGAAAGTTTAGTTTTTTATAGGTTTTCGTGAAGTCGAGATCGTCACCAATGGGGTAGTTGATGGGGAATTTCAACGGACGGGGAACGTAGTAAATCTCCTCACCTTGTGGGTTCTGGCAATAGACAAACGTGGAACTGATGCGAACTGGGGAGACATTGGAACTGTCATTCTCGCCAACACCGGGAAATTGTTGCAAGAAGCGATCGATGTCTTCCGAACTCGATCGCAGACGCGCGTAAATACTGACGATCGCGCTAAATAGGGTATCCGAACAAACGCGATCGTTGGCAGATTCCAAGCCAATCCCTACCTCGCCAAAATGAACGGGGGTACGGCCGAATTTTAACTTGACTAATCTCCACTCTACCATTGTTTGCACCTCAAGCAGTCAGCAGTCCTTGAATTTCCGTAAAGCGATCGGGAAGCGTCGTCGTATCGCTGACAGGATTTTCTAATTGTTGGGGTTCGCTGAGTCGCAAAGAACCATCGTTGCGGAACATTCCCTCATAATTTTGATAGAAACACCGCATCGACTGAAACCGGACTTTACCGTAACCGCGCGATCCGTGTCCGCCAAGGGCATCATCTTCAAGTACCATAATACACTGAAGAAGGTTTTGCAAGTCTTCCCGCGCCTGTTCGACATTTTCCACAGAGTAAACCAACTCGAAATCGAACTTCGCACCTTTGGGAACCCGTTCAAATTGGCGGGGGTTCGCCGCAGCAGTGACGCGATCGATGCTGTTCTCAAACTTCCATTCTGTCATGTACAATCCAGTGTCGATCTTTTTGAGGCGATCGGCTGACTCTTCTTGTAAGTGACAGTCGCGAACGAATAAGCGTGCGGGTGCGTTTCGTCCTTTGATTTTAGTATAAGATTCTCCAGAGTCTACAAATTCTCCCGATCGCGAATTGTCTCCCCCTTGGCGAATGTATCGCGTTCGATCGGAAACGCGATCGAGATTGTCGCGGTTGGCGACTTCGGTTTTTACCCAACAATCCGATCCCGTCGATCCGAACAGGCGACTGACGGGACAGTGACTCGCACCTTCAAAGAAAATCAGCAACGGCGGACGATCGTTCCCCTGTTTG
>CAKZKB010000011.1 GCA_937121005.1 uncultured cyanobacterium
AAAACCAGCGATATTACGGATAATGTGGTCGAACTCACCATCGCCAAGCTGCGCGATCTCCCACCTGCAACCCAAGGCATTTTACAGATTGCGGCCTGCGTTGGCAATCCTTTCGACCTAAAAATTTTGGCACTGGTTTGGAAACAAACAGAGTCGGATACCTTCCAAGATTTGTTTCCGGCGGTACGAGAAGGTTTGGTGGTTCCCACCTCGGAAAGCAACGTTTCCCAAGAAACAACGGTTGCATCGCAATTTAACTATAAATTTTTGCACGATCGCGTCCAGCAAGCGGTAGAAATGTTGGTAGACGACGGCGAGAAAAAAGCCGTTCATCTGGCGATCGGCCGGTTGTTAATGTCGAATTTGCCGACAGAGGCTTGGAACGATCGCATTTTTGAACTGGCCGATCGCTTCAATTACGGATGGGATCTGATTCGCAAGCAAGAAGAGAAGTTAACCGCCATTAAAATTAATTTAGCCGCCGCCAAAAAAGCCAAAGATTCCACCGCTTATGCGGCGGCGTTAGAGTATTTGAAAAACAGCACCCGAGGCATTACCGACGCGGTTTGGGAAAACTGCTACGATCTGGCCTTCAATGTCTATCGAGAACGTGCCGAAGTTGAGTATCTCAACGGCAATTTAGATCGATCGCAAGCCTTTCTCGATTTCCTTCTCGATCGATCCCGATCGCCAGAAGAAAAAATCGAACTGTATCAAATGTTAATCGTCCGCTATACGACGATCGCTCGCTATCGAGACGCGATCGCGTTGGGGAAAACCGCCTTAAACTTGTTAGGCTTAGAACTTCCCGAAGCAAACTTAGAAACCTGCTGGCAAGAGGAACTCGATCGCAGTCAAACCCACTGGCAAAATGACGCGATCGCAGCCTTGATGGAACTGCCAGCCGCGACAGATAAAACCGCGATCGCGCAAATACAAGTCCTCTCTCATTTAACCAAAGCCACCTATTTAAGTCAACCCGATCTCTATAAATGGATTGTCGCCAAGTCTGTCAATTTATGCCAAGAATACGGCCAAATTCCAGAGTCGTCCTATCTCTATTCCGCTTACGGCATTCTTCTCGGTTCTCTACTCGGGGAGTACAAGTTAGGTTACGAATTTGGACTGCTGGCATTAAACTCGAGCAAGCAAGATAATCACCTATCGCAAAAATGCAAAAGCTACGCACTTCTTGGCGGTTGGCTGAGTCATTGGGTAAATCCGATCGCGCTTTCAGAATACTTTATCAACGAAGGCTATCAAGTCGGCGTACAGGCGGGAGACTTGCAGTTTCTCGGCTATATTGTCGCGCATAAAATGTTGAATGCCTTCTACGGAGGAGAAGAACTATCCGAGCTCGGCGCAGACGTACAAAAATTCTTGCGATTTAGCGAAAAAATCAACCATCAGTGGGCCGTGGATGCGCTGCAAGGTCTCTATTTTATCGTCCAAAATCTGGCAGGATCGACGCAAAACTGCTTCGAGTTTGATGTCGAAGAAATGCCGGAAAGCGAATATATCAAGCAGTGTCATTCCCATCAAGGCTTGGCAGGATTGGGGTTGTACTATATTTTGAAAGCGCAAGTTTTATTTATCTACGATCGTCCTGGCGAAGCGCTAAATTACCTCGTCGATGCGGAAGGATTGCTCGATTTTCTCGTAGGGACGATCGCCGTTGCCGAACATAATTTTTATTACTCTTTATGTCTGAGTAACCTCTATCCCGAAGCAGACGAAGACGATCGCGATCGCTATTGGCAACAACTACAAGAAAACCAACGCCAACTCCAAGTGTGGTCGCAACAGTGTCCCGATAATTTCGAGCATCAATATCTGTTAGTCGAAGCAGAAATGTCCAGGTTAGCAGGTGGCGATTTAGAAGCGACGATGAACCTCTACGATCGCGCCATTACTGCGGCCAGAAACAGCAGCTTTCTCCACAACGAAGCCTTAACCAACGAACTCGCAGCCAAGTTTTGGTGGAGTAAAGGACAAGAAGAATTTGCTCGCTTGTTTATGGCCAAAGCCTACTACAATTATAAGAGTTGGGGAGCCAAACACAAACTCGAGCAACTGGAAGCCAACTACACCGACTTACTCACAAAAATTCTCTCTCTCTCGCGTACCGGAGACGATCGCATTCAAACCTTACCCGATCGCGCCTCGGGAAATTCCCTCGATCTCGCTGCGGTAATGAAAGCATCCCAGGCGATCGCCAGCGAGATCGTCCTCGATAAATTGCTCGAGCGTTTGATGCGAATTTTAGTGGAAAATGCAGGTGCGAGAAAAGGAGTCTTAATTTTATTTCGTGAAGGCAAACTTCCCATCGAAACGGTTGCCAAAGTGACTGTAGAAGGGATTAACGTTCGCCAGCGAATCTCCGCCGACGACAAAGTAGATTTACCGCTTTCGGTAACGAATTATGTCGAACGAACTCGCACGGATGTCGTTCTCGGTTACGCTTTTTCTGAAGGCTCGTTTACTGACGATCCCTATATCATTCGTCACCGCGTCAAGTCTCTGCTGTGCGTTCCCATTCTCAACCAAGGTCACTCGATCGGCATTCTGTATCTCGAGAACAATCTCACCGTTGGCGCGTTTACTGTCGATCGCCTAGAGGTGCTCAAACTCCTCTCAGCTAAAGCTGCCATTTCGTTAGAAAATGCGCTACTTTACGCTTCTCTCGAAGAAAAAGTGGAAGAAAGAACCGAAGAACTCTACGAGAAAAATCGCTATTTAGAACGGACGCTGCAAGAACTGCAACGAACGCAAGCGCAGTTGATTCACAGTGAAAAAATGTCGAGTTTGGGACAAATGGTTGCCGGAGTCGCACACGAAATCAACAACCCCATTAGTTTTATTTACGGGAATTTAACCCCGGCGCGAGAGTACGTGCAAGTGCTTTTCGATCTGGTTCAACTCTGTCGAAATCGTAGTAGCGATCCGGAAATTAAAGCGGCGATCGAGGCCGCCGATCTCGATTTTATTATCGACGATCTTCCCAAACTGATAGTCTCGATGCAAAGCGGAGCCGATCGCATTCGCAATATTGTTTTGTCGCTACGCAATTTCTCTCGCCTCGACGAAGCGCAAATGAAACAAGTTAATTTGCACGATGGCATCAAAAGTACGCTATTATTGTTACAGCATCGCTTCCACGATCGCGATGGCAACTTTTATATCGAAACCGTCGAACGCTTCGGCGAACTTCCCCCCCTGCAATGCTACCCGAGCCAACTCAACCAAGTGTTTATGAACGTGCTCGGCAATGCTATTGATGCTTTAGAAGAAAAGCACCGCAGCGACTCGCAATTCCGAGGAAAAATTACCATCGCTACCCAACTGCACGACAAGCAAAATGGGGCCAAAGCCGCGATCGTCCGCATTAGCGATAACGGCCCCGGAATCGATGAAGCCGTCGTTCGTCGCATTTTCGACCCCTTTTTCACAACTAAACCCGTCGGTAGCGGTACGGGGTTGGGTCTATCGATTAGCTATCAAATCGTCGTCGAAAATCATGGAGGACAGTTACTTTGTCGCTCCGAACTCGATCGAGGTACTGAGTTTATCATCGAACTTCCTGTTAAAGATGTTTAGGGAGTTAAGAGGGATAAGGCGGTTTTCGTTCCTTATCCCTCTAGCTGGCATCTTTAACATCTAACACTCCGCGCTCAGCGCTATTCTTTCGTCTTTGCAGTTAGAACAGTCATCACCACACCCAACGTACTCAAACCAATTAACAAGCTCGGTTCGGGAACGGTGGCTCCAGTAACAGCAAAGTCACTGTAGATGTAGTTTCCATCTTGAGTGGAGGTCAGCGTCACTGTGCTAACTTTCGTATCGCCAAAGGGATTGAGAATACTGAAAGCTCCCCCACCCGAACTCGTCGCGTTACCGCTCAGGATTTGGGTAAAGCCGTTCCAAGACCACTCAGCACTATCAGTACCTAAAACGCTCAGCGTCCCGGTAATTCCTCCAGCCTTGATGGTGGCAACTTCATCAACGACATCGCCAAAGGCTCCTTCTTGGTACAAGAAGCTGATGTCGATCGATTTCCAGATGCTCGGGGTAGCGGTGGAGAGGGTCAAGGTTTCGCCGAAGTCGATTTCTTGCAAAGAACCGTTGGGGTGCAAGTCGTCGTAAATGCCGACCCCTTTGGTGCCGTTGACTTCTTTGAGGCTCAAGACACCTCCGTTGGTACTCAGGGTGATTCCGTCAGCAGTGGTACAGGTAGAAATCGTGCTAACGGATAGATCGTTGTTGTTGCTCAGCTTCTCGAGGGGGATGTCCCCGCAGTCACCGAGATTGGTTCCGGTGGTGAAGTTGAAGGCATAAGCAGGAGCGCTGAGAACAAGGAAAACGGAGATTGCGCCGATGCTGACTGATGGTTGTGTGAGTTTCATCGTTCTTCCTCTGATGGTGTACTGAAAAGCAGGGCTTTTTTGGATCCTACTTTCTATTCTAAGTGATTTTACGCAAGTTGCGATCCCAAATGCACGTTCTTCATAAAATCTTTATCAAGAGAACCAAAAGTTCCCCTTCTAGTGTAAAGTTTTTGTAAAGTAAAGGCAAATGGGTACGTTAGCGTAAAGAATGATAACGTTTTAAGAAGAAGCCTGTCTCCGTGCAAACGCTTATGAAGGTTTGGCCAGGCCCCTCGGCTCTTCAACCTGGGGGCCAGCGCCAAGTTCGCGGCGGCGAGGATGTCAACGAACAGGGTGTTAACTGGATATAATACGATCGGTTGCCGATCTATTTTGAAAAGTCATGGTTCAAACTTACCCAGTTTCTAAAGCGATCGCCACGTTCGCCGACCTCGAGCAAAGGTTTCAGTTATTCCCCACTAAGAATGACTCGTTCTTTCGGGAATGGGAGCAAGACCTGCCGGATCTCACCGATCGAGAATGCGAAGCCTTAGACCAAATCAAAAGTCGATTTGAACGACACCGCAAGCAAGGAAATCTCGCAGAAGGGGTCATCAATCAATTGCTAATTTCTCCTTTACTGACCTTAGCGGGGCTGTATGACGAACCGTTTTATGTTACGACAGAAAAGAGCCTGGAGATAGAAATCGAAGACCGGGATGAAATTTTGCGCGGTCGAATCGATACTCTTGTGATTGCCCGACAACTTTGGGTTTTGGTTGTAGAATCCAAATCCACGATGAGCTTTTCTGTGGCATTACCTCAAGCTATGACGTATATGATGGCCAATCCTAACCCTCAACGTCCGGTGTATGGTTTAGTGACTAATGGAGATGAGTTTATGTTTATTAAGATATTGACTCAAGGGATTCCTCAATACGATTTCTCTAACATTTTTTCTCTACTTCTGCCGCGCCGGAATCAGTTACACGATATTTTGAAAATCTTGAAACAAATCGCTAAAATGATGACGATCGACGAAAATTAACCCAAAATGAACGTTTGGCAAAAAACTCTGCGATCGCTGTCGAACCTGTTTTTACGATCGCGCTGCGCCTTATGCGATCGCGCCGCCGACCGGGAACTGTGTCCGTACTGCCAGCGCCAAGTCCGCAGCCATCGCTTGAAACAACCGCAGCAGTGGTGGTCTGGCGATTTGCCGTTGTTTGTTTGGGGACGCTATGGGGGACAGTTGAAACGAGCGATCGCGGCCTTAAAATACGAGAATCGTCCGCGTTTGGCCCGTCCTTTGGGTCGCTGGCTGGCCGAGTGTTGGCGAG
>CAKZKB010000012.1 GCA_937121005.1 uncultured cyanobacterium
AACACTGCGGGCACTGCCAGACAGCGCTCAGTGGAGAAGACCCGGCTCCCTATCGACATCAAATTGTCGAAATTCCCCCAGTCCAACTCGATATCGTCGAACATCAACTACACTCGTTGAAGTGTCCGTGTTGCGGGAAAAGCACTCGTGCCTCTCTACCCTCATCGGTAAATCCCCGAGGTTATGGAGAACGGTTGCAAGCGGTTGTGGGATTGCTCACTGGAGCCTATCGGTTAAGTCACCAGAACCTCAAAACCCTGCTGTGGGAATTGTGGGGCGTTCGTATCAGTGTAGCCAGCCTCAATCGCATTCGCCAAACCCTGAGCCAAAAGGTGTCTTCAGCCGTAGAGGAGGCGCGGGCTTACGTGCAAGCAGCCCCCGTGACTCATGTAGATGAAACGGGTTGGAAACAACACGACGGCGATGGCTCCAACCCCGAACAAAAATCCGCTTGGCTGTGGGTGGCCGCTTGTGAATGCGTCACCGTCTATCAACTGACTCTGAGCCGCTCGGGAAACAGCGCCCGTCAATTGCTCGATGCCGAGTCTTCGGGCATTGTGGTCAGCGACCGCTACGGAGCGTACAACTGGTTAGAGTTAGAGCAGCGACAAATCTGTTGGGCGCACTTAAAACGAGATTTCGTGCGAATATCGGAGCGGACGGGAGCTTCCGCCGAAATCGGTCGCGCCTTGCTGCAACAGACGGCGAAGTTGTTTCGTTGGTGGCATCGCGTCCGGGATGGAACCCTGTCGAGAGAGTTGTTTGAAAAAGCAATAGGGTTCGTGCGTTCGACGGTCAAACGCCTTCTCGAAGAGGCGGTAGGTTTGTGCGACTCGCTCCAGGAGAAAACGCCTTTGGGAAAAACGGCACGGACTTGTGCCGAGATTCTCAAGGTGGAACCGGCGCTGTGGACGTTTGTGACCCATGCAGGAGTCGAACCCACTAATAATACTGCCGAACGAGCCTTGCGAACGGCGGTGATTTGGCGGCGGTTGAGTTTCGGCTCTCAATCGGCGGCGGGTAGTGAGTTTGTGGCCCGGTTATTAACGGTTGTCACCTCTCTACGCTCTCAAGGACGCTCGGTTCTCGATTTCCTCATTGAGGCTTTGCTGGGTCGCGAGCCTTCTCTTTTACCTTTACCCCCTGAATAGTTACCAACAATCTGAAACATAACAGCCGGGGATGCAGTCTACCCATTGTATGCCCTAAAACTGGAACGCGATCGCCATGAAACTTGCCCATTTTCTCGGTTTTTCTCTTGCTATCGTCACCCTAGCGCTGCCCACTCCGGCACTAGGGGACGATCGTTTACCAGAAGAACGCACGCAAAGCGAAGAAGAAACGCCCACCGAAGCGGTCGATCGCATGGAACGTAAGTGGGAAGAAGAATACGAAACCTATTTCGATGCGGACTTGGGAGACATTTCGTTATCCCCCGCAGAAATTGCCGCCCAATTAGAACAAATGGCAGCCGAAACCGGACAGCGAACTGCCGTTTTGTATGCGGCTGCCATGCCAGACCAATTAAAATTGGTTTTGGTGACACCCGGATCGGAACCCGAATTAATTTTCCTCACTGACGTAACGCGAGAACAAATTGACAGCGCTGTTTTCGATCTTAACACTCAAATTCGCAATCCGCGCTTGCGCCGCCGCGATGACTATTTAGAACCTGCCGGACAGCTTTACAACTGGATTGTAGGGACATTTTCTGAAAGCCTAGAACGCGAAAATATCGATACGATCGTCTTTTGTTTGGGAGAAGGTTTGCGAGCCATGCCCCTGGCTGCCTTGCACGACGGCGATGACTTTATTATCGAAGAGTATAGCCTCGGACAAATCCCGGCATTTAACCTCATGGAACCCGGTCACGAACCGCTTACCGATGCCCTGGTTTTAGCCATGGGTGCGTCGGTATTTGAAGAACTCGAACCCTTGCCCGCCGTGCCTGTAGAACTCAACCATATTATCTCCAATTTATGGGGTGGAGAACTGTACAAAGAAAGCGATTTTACTATCGATCGCCTCGATTCTGCCATAGAAGAGCGCCGTTTCGGCATTATCCACTTGGCAACCCACGCCGATTTTGAACCGGGAACGCCGGATAATTCTTACATTCAATTTGCCAACGATCGTCTCAGTCTCGATCGCTTGCGCGAGTTCGACTGGCACGATCCGCCGCTAGACTTGTTAGTGTTGAGCGCTTGCGAAACAGCTGTCGGCGATCTCGATGCAGAATTGGGATTTGCAGGCCTGGCATTTCAGTCGGGAGTCAAGTCCGCACTGGCCTCTTTATGGTACGTCAGCGATGCCGGAACCCTGGCTTTGATGAGCGAGTTTTACTATCAGTTAAAACAGACCTCTACCAAATCTGAAGCCTTGCGAAAAGCTCAGATGGAATTGCTCGCTGGAAATGTTAAAATTGAAGGGGGAAAACTGATAACCTCTGGCGGGACGATCGACCTTCCTGGGGAATTCGCTGGCGTTGACAGTGCCGATTTTTCCCATCCCTTTTTCTGGTCGGCATTTACACTCATTGGCAACCCCTGGTGACAACTTTACAACGCATCAACGAACAAATTCGGGTGGGGCTGGGCGAAGCATTCCCCATGTTTCCGTTAACAAGTATCTCTATTTTTTTGTGGGAATGCTTCGCCCCTACAGAACCCAATTACCCATTTCCAACGATCCAATGCACGGCTTTTTAAACCTTAACAAACCATCGGGGTGGACTTCTCACGACTGCGTGGCGAAAGTCAGAAAGCTATTGCGATTAAAAAAAGTGGGACATGGGGGAACACTGGATCCGGCGGCGACAGGAGTGTTACCGATCGCGATCGGAAAATGTACTCGCCTGCTACAATATTTGCGATCGGATAAAGCCTATACTGCCACCGTGCGCTTCGGCGTGACAACTACCACCGACGATCTCGAAGGGGAAGTGTTAACCCGCCAACCCGTCGGCGATTTGAGTTTGGAAACGGTACGTGCAGAACTGGCAAAGTTTACCGGAAACCTGCGCCAAATTCCGCCGAAATATAGCGCCATTCAAGTGGGAGGAAAACGACTCTACGATCTAGCGCGATCGGGGGAAGACGTAGAGGTTCCCGAACGAGAAGTGGAGGTTTACGACATCCAAGTTCGCGACTGGAAACCGGGAGAGTTTCCCGAAATCGAGTTCGATATTGCTTGCGGTGCGGGCACGTATATCCGCGCGATCGCCCGAGATTTGGGTGAGGTTTTGGGAACCGGAGGAACCCTGGCGAAACTGGTACGATCGCGCAGCAGTGGTTTCGATTTGGGCGACAGTTTGACGTTAGAAGCGTTAGGAGAAAAACTGGAAGCGGGCACCTTTGAACCCGTCTCGCCCAGGGCGGCGTTACAGCATTTACCTCATGTTATTGTACCCGAAACTGAGGTCGATCGCTGGCTGAACGGGCAGCGTTTGAGCGAGGAGGATCTGGTGTTAGACGTGGAACCGCGATCGCCGTTGCGAGTGGAGTCACAGGACGATCGCTTTTTGGGAATTGGCGAGGTTGTCGTCTCTGAAAACCTGCGCTTGCTGGTTCCGAAGTTAGTCTTTACCCTGTAATTAACTCCGCGATCTAGACATCAAAACTCGTTGGCTTAACCTTTAGTACAAAATGCCGTTTAATTTGGGTGCGTTTACCCTGGTTGCCACGCGCCATGAAATCCAATGGGAATGACTTCGGGAAGTTCTAAGCGACACACCGGATCGCCATCGAGACGATCGCCCTCAAATATCCAAACTTCACTGCGATCGCGATTGCCATCATATAGGATAGTTAACACCCAACCCTGGCTAGGATTGCTGCTGTCAGGAGCAAAAATCGGTTCCATGGGGTAGCGGTTTTCGCCAAAATCGTACTCGACTAAAGTTTGCGTAGGAATGTCGAAATAGGCGATCGCGCCGAATATTTCCCGACCACGATCGACCCCTTGGCGGTGGACGGAGAAGTAAATGCGATCGTGTTTTTTGCCATAGCGATCGGGGGCAACAGTGGGAAATTCGCAGTGGCGATCGCACAGTTGTTCGAGTTGCTTCATTTCCCCAGTTTGCGGATCGAGAGTGGCGCGATATAACAGGTTATTGGGGACAACAGTAATCCGTCCGCTTGCCACTTGTTCTAAATACAGATTCGTTGTCGGAAAATCGTCGTAGCGCACGAAATCAACGATAATATTTCCGGTGTCGTCGATATAGCCATTGGCAAAATGCCACTGATACCAAGTTTCTGTCCGCGATCGACTGACTAAATGTAAAGTTTGACGATCGAATATCAAAATTTCTGTCCCGAGATCTGGCTTCCACTTCATCGCGTCTTTATACGCAGAGAGTCCTAACAACATAGATAGACCTTCGATCCGCACAGGAGGGATAAAAAAGACTAAATACTGCCCCACAAAGACGAAATCGTGAACGAGAGGCAAACCATCGAGAGGCGTACTCGATCGCTGGACGATCGTACCATCTGCTTGGCTTTTATACAGTTCTAAACTGCCGTTGCGTCCCCGTTGGATATAAAAGTTGAAAATCTCTCCCGTATCGGGATCGGTTGTGGGATGAGCCGAATAACCTAAATCCCCTTCCAGTCCGCCCAAGTCTTCCGTTTCTAGAGTTTCTAAACTGCGGCGATCGAGGGCATAGGGTTTGCCACCTTCCCAGAGGGCTAACACCTCCTTTTCTAACGGTAACACCGAAATATTGGCAGCATTTTTAATAGGTTTTGTCCAGCGCCGCCAAAACGGCCCCGGCGCGAGCATTCCGTAGTTTCCATACAGTAACGTCCCGGCTTTTTCCTCTTCACAATAGCCTTTCGTGCGGACAAAACGATAGGTTCCTGTGGTTTCCGCATCGCTAAAATTGACAGCTAAAACTGCACCGTCGCCATCAAACCAGTGGCCGACGCGGCGATCGCCCCGTTCTAAACGCGCCGGGCCGTTGCGATACAAAGTTCCGCGCAGTCCGGAAGGAATCGCACCGGAAATAATGGGTAAAGACGTTGTAGAAAATTCTGTCCCAGGAGGGAGAACGGCTTGAGACCAAGTAGGTAAACTGACCATATCAAATTTAAATGTTGGACTGACTTTTATTCCTTGTTCCAATTCTATCAAAAAATGCGATCGCTTTCTCGATCGCTTCTGAGTGTTTGGCCTCCCCCTTCCCACGCAACTCGCAAGTCTATCTAAAGACAGATAAGTTTGCGCGTATCGCGTGCTATCGTATATAGTATTTTTAGTATTGAATTCTTTCGATATCGACGGATGACGAACGATACTTACCCTTACCCCAACACCCCTCTCATTTTGGCTGTTGACGACGATCCTTCGACGCGCAAAATTCTGCGGCGAGAAATGGAACGAGAAGGATACCAAGTCTGCGAAGCCAACGACGGAAAAGCTGCACTGGAAATGCTGGCGACTCAAACTCCAGATGCGATCCTCGTTGATGCGTTGATGCCGGAAATGGACGGTTTCGCCTTTTGCGAGACGCTACACGCGAGAGGGAACAGCGTACCGCCAGTGTTAATGATAACCTCCCTCGACAGCGAAGCCAGCGCCGAACGAGCTTTTGCTGTCGGGGCTACAGATTATATCACCAAACCGATCCGACCGGTGGTGTTGCGCCATCGCGTCCGGCGACTGTTAAAAGAAAAAGCGGCGGCGTTGCAGTTACGATCGACCCTGAAACGAGAACGAGAACTCAGCGAATTGCGATCGCGAATTATCGATATTGTCTCCCACGAATTCCGCACGCCGCTATCGGTGGTCTTATTTTCTAACAGCTTGCTAGAACGCTATGGGTCAACCTGGCCGGAAAACAAGTGCAAAATTCACTACAATCGCATTAATGCGGCGATCGAACAGATGGAAGCGTTGCTGGTTGATATTGCTTTAGTGGGGGAAGCCGATGCAGGAAAACTGAACTTTCGCCCCACCCGTCTCGATTTGGTTCGATGCTGTTGTACCATTGTCGAGCGAATGCAGCGCATGGACGATCGCGGTGCGGATATTCAGTGGTCGAGCGATCGCGATCGCTTAGAAGCCGTTGCCGATGAAAAATTGCTGCGTTATATTGTAACTAATTTGCTCTCGAATGCGATGAAATATTCCCCCCAGGGGAGCCCCATTCAGGTCAGTTTGGACTGTCGCGACGATCGGGCGATCGTTGCGGTTCGCGATCGCGGAATTGGCATTCCCATGGAGGATCGATCGCGGTTATTCGAGGCGTTCCATCGCGGTTCTAATGCGGGAGCCTTACCGGGTATCGGTCTGGGTTTGGCGATCGCCAAGCGATCGATGGATTTACATGGCGGTGAAATTGCTATAGAGAGCGAAGTGGGTTCGGGAACGACATTTACTGCCGTTTTTCCCCTCAACCTTACCGTTGGCGATCGCGCCACCGAGGACAGGCGATCGCCCCTGAAAACGGCTTGATATCCTCTTTTTTCTCCTGAATTCTATTTCTAACCATCGAAGGAACATGACGAAAATTTTGGTGATTGAAGACGAAGCTGCCGTTCGGGAGAACATCCTCGAACTCCTGTCTCTCGAAGGGTTTGAGGTGTTTGGGGCAGCGAACGGTGAAGATGGCATCGATCGAGCCAAACAGGTGCGTCCCAATTTGATTTTGTGCGATATTCGGATGCCCGGTACGGACGGCTACGAGGTGCTAGAACGGGTCGCAGTTGACCCGGAAATTGCCACAATTCCCTTTATTTTCCTAACCGCAAAAACGGAGTTAGACGATCGCCGCTTGGGGATGGAATTGGGGGCAGACGACTATTTAACCAAGCCGTGCAAGCCTCTAGATCTGCTCAATGCGATTCGCGCTCGCCTTAACAAACACGAGCTTTATATGCAGCGCTACCGCCAAGAATACGAACGCGCCGAAGGGTTAAAACAAAGCTTTCAAAAGTTGCAATGGCTCAGCGACTCCCGCGAAGATTTGCTCTGCCGAATTACCGAAGAACTGCGCGATCCCATGTCCAATGTTAATCTGGCGATTAAGATGTTGCAAGAATCGACATCGGATGAAGCCCGCGATCGCTATCTCTCGATTTTACAGCAAGAGTGCGCCCGCGAAATTGCCATTATCAACGAACTGGCAAATCTAAAAAACTTTACAAGTCCCGAAAATATTAAGTTGCTGCATCGTTTTAACTTGCTCAACAAGAACGGGCGATCGCCCACCAACTGAGCGATCGCGTTTTTTTAATCGGGAGATTTTTGTTTGTACACCTCCGTTTGCTGGATCAACTTCGCAACTAACCCCGTCCAGCCGGTTTGGTGACTGGCTCCCAAACCCGCGCCGTTGTCGCCGTGAAAGTATTCGTAGAACAGAATTAAATCGTGCCAGTGGGGGTCGTTTTGGAACGCATCGAGACCGCCGTAAACCGGACGTTTGCCGTTACTATCTTCAGCAAAAATTCCAATCAAGCGGCGCGAAATCTCTTCGGCGACTTGCCACAAATTCATCATGTTTCCCGATCCAGTGGGACACTCCACCTTAAACTCATCGCCGAGATAGTGATAGTATTTTTGTAACGACTCGATGATGAGATAGTTGACAGGCATCCACACCGGGCCGCGCCAGTTAGAATTACCACCAAACATTTTAGTTGTGGACTCTGCGGGTTGATAATCGACGCGATCGGCCGCACCATTCACGTAGTAGATATAGGGATGGTCTTGGTGATAGCGAGATAGAGCCCGAATGCCGTGAGGACTGAGAAATTCGCTCTCGTCGAGTAACTTCTCGAGTACGAGGCGTAGTTTATCCGTTTCTTCAAACATTTCGGGTGTAGCGTAGCACAAAGCAAGCAACCGCCGCGCTTTTTTGCCTTCGACTTCCATGCAAGCGACATTCTGTTTCAAGTCCGTTCGGTATTTGATAAACCACTCGACGCGCTTTTTGAAATCGGGCATTTTCTCGAGTAGTTCCGGTTCCAATGTCATCACAGCAAACAGGGGAATCAATCCCACCATCGATCGCACTTTGAGGCGAACTTGCTTGCCGTCAGGCAGGTTGAGAACGTCGTAGAAAAAGTTATCGTCCGGATCCCAAAGTTGCGTGTCGCCTTCACCGATATGGTTGAGGGCATCGGCAATATAGAGAAAATGCTCGAAGAACTTAGTCGCCATGTCTTCGTAAACGGGATTTTCTTTGGCGAGTTCCAGGGCGATCGTCAGCATATTTAAGCAAAACATTCCCATCCAACTCGTACCGTCGGACTGTTCGAGATATCCTCCCGTTGGTAAGGGCTTGCTGCGATCGAAGACCCCAATATTGTCTAACCCTAAAAAGCCACCTTCAAAGACATTGTTCCCTTTTTCATCTTTGCGGTTCACCCACCAAGTAAAGTTGAGCAACAACTTTTGAAACACCCGTTCGAGAAAGGCGCGATCGCCCTTGCCAACCCGCTTTTCTTCGATTTTGTACACCCGCCAAGTTGCCCACGCATGAACGGGGGGATTGACATCGCCAAAATTCCATTCGTAAGCGGGAATTTGCCCGTTGGGGTGCATATACCACTCCCGCGTCATCAAATCGAGTTGATGTTTGGCAAATTCGGGATCGACGATCGCCAACGGAAGACAGTGAAATGCCAGATCCCAAGCCGCAAACCAGGGATATTCCCAGTTGTCGGGCATCGATAAAATGTTCTCAGCCCCCAAGTGACCCCAACCCCGATTCCGATCGCGACTGTCTGGCGGTTTTGGCATCGTGGGATCGCCCTTTAACCAGCGCGATACATCGTAAAGATAATACTGTTTCGTCCACATCATGCCCGCGATCGCTTGGCGCATAATGTTGGCGAGATCGGCGCTACAATTGTCGGGTAGCAGGCTTTGGTAAAACGCATCCGCTTCTTGTTTGCGGGTGGCGAAAACGCGATCGAACTCGTCCCCAAGCGGATCGCTTAACGTGCCGTCTTTGCACAAGCGCAGCTTAATGGTTTTCGTTTCGCCCGCAGCCAGTTCCAAAAAGTAATTGGCAGCAACTTTCGTGCCAACTTTGTCTGGATTGACTGCATCTGTTTTGCCCTCAACGATGTAGTCGTTAATGCCATCTTTGACGTAAGGACTGGCATTTGGGTCGCCAAACAAACGCTCGTAGTTGGTTTCGTTTTCGGTAAACAGTAGTTGCACCGCCCCATCTTGGGAGTCGAGTTTGCTATCGCTCTTTTGGCAGTACCACCAGCACTCGTCCAGATCTGGGGAAGAGGTGGAAACGGTATTAAAATTGTCCTGCGATCGCGCTTGTTTTAAGCTCGGTTTTTTACTATTTTCTTCCCACGACCAAGTGTTGCGAAACCACAGCGTCGGTAGCACGTGCAATGTATGGGCTTCTGGGGCGCGGTTGGCAACGTGAATTTGGATTAAAATATCTTCCGCGTCGGCTTTGGCATATTCGACAAATACATCGAAGTAACGATTGTCGTCAAAGACTCCCGTATCTAACAGTTCGTACTCCATTCCCTGCGGGCCGCGCCTGGCGTTTTCGTCGATTAAATCTTGGTAGGGATAGGCCGCTTGCGGATATTTGTAGAGAAACTTCATGTAGGAATGGGTAGGCGTACTGTCGAGGAAAAAATAGTATTCCTTGACATCTTCGCCGTGATTTCCCTGGTTGCCCGTCAACCCAAAGAGGCGCTCTTTTAAGATCGGATCTTGCCCGTTCCATAAGGCGATCGCAAAGCAAATCTTCTGCTGGCTGTCGCTAATTCCACCCAGTCCATCTTCGCCCCAACGGTAGGCTCGCGATCGCGCTTGGTCGTGAGGAAAATATTCCCAAGCACTCCCGCCCGGACTGTAATCTTCGCGCACAGTTGACCACTGGCGATCGCTCAAGTACGGGCCCCATTTTTTCCAGGGGGCTCCGCCATCGCGGGCTTCTTCGAGTCGTCGATCTTCTGGAGTCATCTCAATTTTAGATTTTAGATTTTAGATTTTGGATTTTGCGGAAAGTTAGAGGTGTAGATTTTCTTCAACCCAAACTTTCCAAGACGGACTGATATCGGGCTGAAGCTGGAGGACTGGATATATCGAACAGGTGTTTCCTTATCTCGAATGGTAAGTGTTCAGGTGATACAGAGAAACCCGGTTTCTGAAGGGAGAAACTCGGATTTTGTCCGGCTATAAGCGAGAAACCGGGTTTCTACAACCGTTTAGAGCAGCATACCTGAATATTGCTTTGAGGCTGTATATCCGAAATGTACCTCGACGATGGCCGTATTTCTGCGAGTGTTTGCACCATAGTAACCTACCGTTCCCAAAATGTCGCCGATCGTCCATATTTCTTAATATTTCTGCGAGTTTGCGCTTTAGTAGGTTGGGTTGAAGCATGAAAACCCAACAACCGCGTATTGATGGCGTTGGGGATCTAAATTTTTAATTTTTAATTTTTAATTGAAGTTATACGCCAACGTGACGGCAAATGGCACTGGCGATCGCTTCGACGGGTAAAATCGCTTGTGCGGCTCCTAAAGCGATCGCTTCTTTCGGCATTCCAAAGACCACGCAACTGGCTTCGCTTTGGGCAATTGTCGCCCCACCCGCCTGAGAAATGGCCACCATTCCGGCTGCCCCATCTTTACCCATTCCTGTCAGTAAAACCCCCAACGTTCCTCGACCGTAAAATCGCGCCATGGATTCAAACGTCACCGTCACCGAGGGGCGATGTCCTTGATGGGGAGGAGTCGCCGAACAGACAAACAAACCGCGATCGCTCATTTCTAGATGGCGCTCTTCTGGGGGAAAATAAATATGTCCGGGTTTGGGATACTCTCCCGGTTGGGCAATGGAAACAGGTAGATCGCACACCGAATCCAACCAAGCCACCAATCCGCTTAAAAACCCCAAACTGATATGTTGAACGCAGACGATCGGG
Source organism: uncultured cyanobacterium (assembly GCA_937121005.1). Classification (GTDB taxonomy): domain Bacteria; phylum Cyanobacteriota; class Cyanobacteriia; order Cyanobacteriales; family Geitlerinemataceae; genus CAKZKB01. The sequence goes on from CAKZKB010000012.1 coordinate 10,916, forward strand.
GCGGGAAATCGTTTCGGAAGGGCCGAGAGAATGGCTTGCAACGCTTGCGGGCCGCCTGTAGATGCGCCGATCGCCACCAATTTTGTCCGGGTTCTCGTCGCTGGCGTTGCAGGTAACGGACGCACCGGAACTGGCGCGGGGGCGGGAGTGGGAGTGCGTCGGTGTCGCCGCAGGGTAAATACCGACACCCCCGAGAGGACGCGAATTTTGGCGAGTAATTCTTGTCGCAAGCCTTCGGGGTCGTCTAGCAAGCCGTGACGGGGTTTGGGAAACACATCCACCGCCCCCGCTTCCAGGAGGCGAAAGACATTTTGGCGGTCTTCGGTTTGGACGGAGGTACTGATGACTAAAATGGGTTTGGGGCGCGTCGCCATCACCTCGCGAGTGAACTCCAGACCGTCCATGTGGGGCATATGCAAGTCCGTACAGATCACGTCGGGATCGACGCGGGAGAGGAGTTGCAACCCTTCCACGCCCGATCGCGCCGTTCCCACCACCTTCATATCGGGGGCGGCGGCAAAGATGCGCTTCAGGACGGCTTGGACAACCAAG
>CAKZKB010000013.1 GCA_937121005.1 uncultured cyanobacterium
TGAAACTTCCTCAGAGGTAGCAGTGTGGGAACGTTACGAAGGCGGTGCAGGTGTATCAGAAGTCTTTGAAAATACTTTACGGAGTAATCCTGTAGAAGTTTACCAAGAACTATTGGCTTCTGTTCTTTGTCCTGTTGATTTAGCTGAAACTTGGACATCCCGCGAACAATTATGCGCTGAACTGACCCAACGCTGGCATTTACCTCAAGATAACGAACTGATTGTCAAAGTGGTAGAGGAAGCTGGGGCAGAGTATCAAGTTCAATATCAACAACGGGATCGAGGGGAAGAGGAAAGAATGATGTGTCATCCTCCTCAAGGACATGATGGTTGTCCGGCTTGTATTCATACCACCTATTGTACTGAACGACAAAATCAAAGTGTAGCTGTTAGCCGTCTAGTTGGTGAAGCTATTCTACAATGCTTTGTGCGCTCGGTAACTCAAGAAGAACACGCTGCTTTAAGAGTTCAATCTCTCGATCGAGGGATCGGACAACCATACGCCTTAAGGCAAGATCCATCACCTGATATGGAGGATGTTTTACTGTTACTGTAATGTCCTGCTACTATAAAACTTTACCCTGGCTCATTCCTCAGTTATTACTATTGGCTCCTCCCAAGAGCGAAGTTATTCTCGTGAGTCCCTGGATAGATAATGTTACTCTATATCCTCCTATTGTTGGATATGGAGAGCACTGCTACAACTATTCCAAAATTAGATTAAGTCAATTCTTATTGTTATTAGTGCAAGATTATCAAATGCGAATTACTTTAATACTACGCGAGCAGGATCGACGCTCTCATCGAGTCATAGCCCCTCTAACTGCGCTTCAGTCAAATAAGTTGACTGTTCGCGAGGTTGAATATCTTCATGCTAAAATATTAATTACCGATCGCTTTGTAATTGAAACTTCAGCCAATCTTATTTTTACCAGTCTGTATCGAAATATCGAATCCTGCACATTATTAGTGAATACTCACCACAACTCAAGAAAGTATCTTAAAACCCGCTTAAATCTTACGCTTTGACAAGGGCACAAATATTAAATTAACATTAATCCGTAAAAGGATCTCCACTAGCCTCAATCGAGGTCGCTGTCGGGGCGAAACTCGTCGCGCAACACCGAACCGAAGAGGGCGAGTTCGGAAATATGCCAGTCTTGGCAAAGGCGCTCGAGTTCTTCGGGGGAAATATTGAGGCGATCGTAAATTTGAGCGATCGTTAATGACATAGGACATATCCCAGAGCAGACAGCTACCTCTATGATACGCGACTGTCGCGATCTATGGTATTGTCATCTGGGATTTTTATAGTCCACAGTCATTTTTTCTTCCTAATCAACATCGACATTGGACATCTCCTCGCCTAGTTCTTCTGGCGAGTATTGCATGAAGTCAACCTGATAGCGAGAGAGAGACTCCATAAACTCTTGGCGCGAGAGATTGGCAATTTCTGCGGCTTGTTCTTGGGAAATCGTTCCCATTTCGTACCATTTGGCGGCGGCGGCGATTCGCATTTCGCGCACGAAGCGATCGCGATCGCCATCAAACTCTGTAAGTAACGTATTTGGTAACTGAATGGATAGGGTTGTCATAGATTGTTCTGGAGGTCGAACGGGATCTGGGTTGATATCCGAATTGGTTGTTTCTTCCGGGATTCGATCGTCCTTTTCTCCTTCGGGGAGTTCCTCCGCGATCGCCGAAATTTCAGTAGTCGGAAGGTTTTTATGCCAATGCTCGATCGCCTCTTGCAAGGCAGCGCGATCGCTCTCGTCTTGTTGCAGTGCGAGCAATTCCAAAATTTGCCCCTTGATGTGTTCGTAATCGCGACGATCGTCTTCATCTAAGAAACCTTGTTCTGCCAAAAGCCATTCATCGACCTCGCTGAATACGACACTCAGTCGAGCATCGTTACTAGCCCATTCTAGCATCTCCGTGAGGCGCTCGGCTTCCACGTCTGTTAGTTCTGATTTGAGCGACAAGTTCATGTACTCCTCGATCGCGCTCCAATAGTTAATTTCTTGGCCGATCGCAGAATCAGCGTGGGGTATTGATACCAGTTTAGCGAGATAGATTGCCACCATCGTGTTTAACACGGCAGCAATAATCGGCGTACTAACCCCATGTTCGTTAAGACTAGCTATCGTTGAGTCGATCGCCTCAAAAATTTGGCAGTAAGCGTGATTTTCCTGTGAAGAACAAATTTGCGAACTCGCGTTCCCACCGTGCCCCGAAGCCGTAGATGTCATGACTATAGAACTGCCAAGAGTGGAAACAACAAGACTGTTAGAGGTTGTGCCAGATCGAACAGTATAGAGATAGCTATCTTGAAGTGCCGCCTCAATCCGATCGAGTTTGCGGGCAAAACTCTCTATCGGACTGATATTTTTTAGCGCTTCTATGTCAGAATTTCCAATGGCAAATTCCTGGGAAATGTGTGCCACTGCTGAAGCACCTACATTCTCTTCCACTGGGGATACATTGGGGGGATGAATCTGGACGCGAGCCAACTCCATTGTTTCTTGTGCGCCCTTATCTAGCTCGGCCTCAGAAAGAACCTTTTCGACACTGCTTTTCTCGATGGACTCAGAAGGATTACGAACAGTAGCGCTAGTGTTTTCTAGCACTTCGCTTGTAGCAGTAGATTCCGTAGAAGACTCCGATCGGCTGCTAGAGGTCTCCTCTCCAGAATCTCCCGAATATTCACTGCTAACGCTGCTATATTCAGCGTCGTCAGCCGAGTTATTGCCGACAGTATTTGAGGCGAAAGAATCTTGGAGATCGCCCGTTCCTGCTGCCGATCGCGCACTTAGATTAACGCTCGTTTCTACTGCTTGGTTAGTGGAGCTTAAAATGTTATGTTGCAACGATGGAGACTGCTCAATATCGACGGAATCTCCCAAGAATTGGCCTCGAGAGCGAGACCGCGAATAGTTCCAAGAATTGGTATGGTTGTCGAGGGTATGAATTTCAATGCTACCACCGAAGTCAAGCTCGATAGAATCGATCGATCGCGTTAATTGACTGTTTGCGCCTCCCCATCCTATTTCATTTGACAAGTTCCAGATTCCATTTTCACTAACTATTGAAATGTTTTCAGCGATCGCATCGCTATAGTTAATATCAGAGATGGCAATATCAAACTCATTATCGATTGCTGTCTCCCAAAGTGGATTTTGTTCGGAGAAGTTAAAGGAATCTAAAACAAACTCGCTGCAATCCGCGTCCAGGTTTTGTGTGAGGGAAACCAGAGCGCCAAAAGACGCGATCGTTCCATCTCCCTCGAGGCGATCGTCGATTTGCCAATCGACCGAGATGGCTTCATCTCCTTCAATTTCAGCTTTTAATTGACTGTCAGCGATGCCATCCGTCGCTACTTCCATAGCGGAGGAGATGTGAGGCTCCAACTCTACAGCGTCGCTAGCAGCGTCCTGAGATATTCCAACAAAAGAATCGGAAACATCAATTGGTTTTGCTTCCCATTGTTGTGGCTTACCTACGATATTTGCAATTGTCTCTTCTCCCTCTTTCAAGCCGATTTCTGGGTCAAGATCGGTTAACTCGGGAGTTGTTTCCCGATCGGGATCCTCCGCTTCCGGACCTGTATCTGGCTGAGCGGAAGACGCGATCTTCTCTTCTACCGTTTCTGGTTTGTTTTCTAACTCAAAATTCATCGACTCGGATGCCGTTTCTGAGACAGTTTCCTCCCCTTCGGGCACAGTATCCGACTGAGGGGTAGACACGCTTCCTCCCACAATGTCTGGCTCGTTTCCTGTATCGGGATCGATCGACTCGGATGCTGTTTCTGGGACAGTTTCCTCCTTTTCCGATACAGTATCCGGCTGAGTAGAAGATGTGCTTCCTTCTCCTACAGTTTCGGACTCACCTTCTATATCGGCATCTGTTGGCTCAGATGATTCTCCAACAGGTTCCTCGACTTCCGGTGTGCTATTTTGCTGAGGGGGAGACGCGATCGTCTCTTCCAATTCTGGATTCGACCAATCGTTACGAGTGCTGATTAAGCGGCTGAAATAAGAAATATTTCCGGTAGCACCGCGAACCTGAAAAACAATATTGCTATCGGTAGCATCGCTATTCTTATCAGACCACACATCTTCAAGGGCGAAGGTTCCCCTTTCACTACTAACATCAGCAGCCTTGCCAAAATAGAAACCATCGTCGTTAAAACTTGACGATCCTACTGAAAACAACGGGCGCTGTGTACCTGTCAATTTGGGATTTTCAAGGACATCTTCAATCTTACCATTAGGGACAAACAGAACCCCAAACCGAGACCCCGACCGAAGTTTGATTGTTTTTTCGTTTCGATGTTTTTGAAAATTGGAGTCTTCTCGATCGTTAACATCGGTGAAAAATTCCTCCCCTTCAGAAGACTGAGAAATGATAATATGACCGCCCTCCGAGTTGCTCGATGTGCGACGGGCTGTTTCTTGGATAAAGGCTAACACAGATTCCTCTGAGTCAAAGTTGATATTTAAGTCTTCTAAGTTGAAGACTCCGAGTTCCCCTTTAAATGACTCTGAGTCAAACGAGAAATCAATGGTAACTTCGCCAGTTTCTCCAACAACAAAAGGACTATTATTGGAATCGATTTCTTCTTCCCCATCTGACGTTTCAGACATCGAATCTTCATCTCCGTCCTCGCTTTCGCTGTCTTCTAAATCGTCAGTTTCAAGTTCGTCTGACGATTCCATGCTATCTTCGTTTGCAGGACGATCGCCTTCTGTTTCCGAACCATCGATAACTGTATCGGCATCGATCGTATCGCTGTCATCATCAGCAGATGCTTCGAGACTGTTAGCTTCCACGTCACCTTCTTCAGAGTCGGTTTCCGATTCTCCGTCGTCTAGGTTATCAGTTTCAGTGTCATCGGCTTCATTGCTGTCATCTACAACAGTTTCATCGCTACTATCGTCAGAAGTGTCTTCCGAGTTTTCAGTCAATTCTTCATAGTCATCTACCGTATCTTCCGTAGATTCTTCTATGTCATCTGTAGTGTCAACATCATCCGTCCCGACAACGGCTTCACCACCGCTATCAGTAGACGGATCGGCAACACTTTCACCGTCACTATCGCTATTTTCCTCTAGATTATCCGCCGAATTGGTATTATTACCCGTATTGGTTTCGGAGTCTGGCTCGTTATCTTCCACAAAGGGAATTTCCTCACCAATATCGTTCTCACCAATATCGCTTGCGTCGCTGTCAGAGGTATCGACGAAATCAGAGTCGCTACCCTCTATTTCCCCATCATTTTCCGAGGTGTCGGAAGAGTCAGGTTCGCTATCGCCATCTGTATTGTCTAGATCTTGGGAGTCGTCAGGAGATGTAATATTGTCTAGATCGTCTCCAGAAGGCGAAGGTGGCACGTCAATATTGTCCGAGTCGCTGTCGGCATCCACAATACCGCTCGGCGTGAGAATGGGTTCGAGGACAAAGGTGCAGTTTTTGTTGGTCTCTGGCTCTTCATTAGATAGGGGTTTCAACCAGTTAAAAAAGCGACGTAAAGACATTGGACTGATTCCAGGAGGGTTTTCTGGGGAGATTTCGAGTTGTGTTTTGTTGCCATTTAGAGATCTCTGTTTCTTTTTTTTTTGAACTTCACTCTCGGACTCGGATTCGGTCAGCATGGAGTCAACTTCGTTAAACAGAAAACTAAGAATGCCATCGTTCTGAGCCATGTTCAATAGCTCTCCAAGACGATCGGCTTCCCTTTTAGTCAATCTGACGCGAGATATAAGTCGAGCGTACTCTCTTGCTAGATCGAGGTTTCCTCCTGAAATGTTCATAGTCTTAAGCGATTCCTTAGTAAGCGTGTCGTGCGGTCATTCTCTTCAGTGAGAATAAATTTTTCGGTCTGGATAAGCCGATGTCATTCAGAGAAGCAATCACCATAGTTGTGACGCAGGGATTTTAAGAGACGACTGTATTCTTTTCGCAACCGATCTTGCAATTTGCGATCGTTTTTCTCGGCGAGTTGCTCCCTAACAAAATGCTCGGCGACATCTTTCCAGGGTAAACCTTTAACGATCCTAAGCTCTAGAATCAATTTTTGCTCTGGGGTCAACCGATGGAGCGATCGCGTCAGCCACTCCAAGTTTTTCCCAACTGCATAATTTGGTACTATTTCCTCCGAGTGAAAGATGGAATCTACAATATTCTTGATGCGATCGAAGATAGAGAGTTGTTTTTCCCTCTGTTTTGACCGCTCTCGAATGATATTATAGCACGTTGATTTAAACCAGGCTGGAAGATTGTCGATGGTTTCTCCTCGATCGAGGTGTCTGACTGCACGCTCGTATGCTTCAAAAACAACATCGAACTCGTTGTAAAAGGAGCTTAGGTGAAATTGGTGGAGGCCTTTTCTTACGAACGGTAAAATGAAGTGAGCGTTACCTCCATCTACACCCAGGATAGTTTTCATGGCAGCATCGAGCGATTCTCGTGGCGACTGAGAATTTTCAGAAGATTCCATTTTTATGATTTGGGTAGAGGGTTGTTGCATGGTTAGCCATTCGCCTTTGCTGCTGGAAGCGACGATCTCGACGGCACGATCGACCTCTGTAAGTTAGTGAGCGATCGCCTCGCAAGTGTGACGAAACGATAGCTGTCTAATTTCGTGCAACTTTCTAAAACCTTGACGGAGTTTAGAATTGACGAATTTCGCGATCGTCGATCGACCGATGCTTGCATCAGCGAACAGCTTCTATTCTTCTATCGGGACGATTGCCGCTTTTTTACGGGAAGAGACAGTAAAGTTTACAAAAATTTACATTTGAGGCGATCGCGTCACGTTTTTGGTTTCAAAAGTCACTAACCAATAGAAGTTCCGCAGGAGGACAAACAAATTTACGAGTGTTTTGGGTTCGAGACTGCTGCTGCTGTTGATGTTAAACAACTCTAGGAAAACACGATCGCGACTTGTTACAAACTTAGCGATGGTTGTCACTAACCAATAGAAGGACATTTACAAAATTCATATCTGTGTATTTGAGAAAATTCTCTGTTCGAGGTTTCTCTACTTTGTCGTGCATTTTTGGAGTTACGAAGATGAAATTGCTGATTTCTGTTGGGATGATTTTTGGTGTTGTAGGAACGATCGCTTTTTCTGTATCGGCGATCGCACCTACAGAGGCGATCGTCAACACTCAAGAAAATTGTGATGATGACAAGAATGACATACTTTGTCCTAGAGTGACCTCATTTTTACCATGACAATCCTAAATCAAGGGTTTAATGTCTTCTAAAAGTTTGGGTAAATCGTTACGAATAATTTTCCAGACTTCATCGAGATCTACTTTGTCGTAGTTGTGGGTAACGATGTCGCGCATTCCAGCAATCTTTTTCCAAGGAATGGTAGAGTTCTGCAAGCGGAATTCGGGCGACAGGCGTTTCGTCGCTTCACCGATAATAATAAAGCGGCGAAGCACTGCATCTTGTTTTTCAAGATTGGTATCGAGTTCAGCTTCACTAACGTTGGCCGTATATTGAAAAATGAGCTCGATTGAGTCTTCGATATCAATGAGGGATTCTCGATCGCGAGACATAAATCACCTTGGCAGAGTTCAAAATGTTTCTTTTGCGGAGCCAGTTCCGACTTCTCAGTATAGCAGCTTTACTGACAAGATCGACCTCACGACCGAAAGTTTTCTCAAAAACTTCTTGCAGTTCCATTGCTTCAAACAATCCTCGTTGTGCAGTGGGTAGATAACTGACTAACAGATCGATGTCGCTATCGGGGCGAAAATCGTCGCGCAACACCGAACCGAAGAGTGCGAGTTCGCAAATGTGCCAGTCTTGGCAAAGGCGATCGAGTTCTTCAGGGGAAATATTGAGGCGATCGTAAATTTGAGTTAGGGTTAGTGACACGAACGGATTTCCTGGTAGGGTTTGCAGGTGAGTCTACATTAAAGGTTGAATATCTTCTAAAAATTTAGGTAAATCGTGACAAACGACATCCCAGACTTCATTGATATTAACTTCGTCGTAGTCATGAGTAATGACATCGCGCATTCCGGCAATTTCTTTCCAGGGAATGCTAGAGTGTTGCGATCGAAATTCTGTCGATAGGCGTTTGGTGGCTTCACCAATAATGGTAATGCGGCGCAGAACGGCATCTTGTGTTTTGAGATCGGTCGCAAGTTCGTCTTTGCTCGTATTGGCAGTGTATTGACGTATAATGTTGATGGAATCTACGATATCAATGAGGGATTCTAGATCGCGAGACATAGATTACCTTAGCCGAGTTCAAAATGTTTCTTTTGCGGAGCCAGTTCCGACTCTCGATTATAGCATCTTTGCTGACGAGATCGACTTCGCGTCCGAGAGTTTTCTCAAACATTTCTTTACGGCGAACTTTCTCTAACAAACTGCGGTTGGCAGTAGGAAGGTAACTGACTAATAAATCGATGTCGCTGTCGGGGCGAAAATCGTCGCGCAACACCGAACCGAAGAGTGCGAGTTCGCAAATGTGCCAGTCTTGGCAAAGGCGATCGAGTTCTTCAGGGGAAATGTTGAGGCGATCGTAAATTTGAGTTAGGGTTAGTGACACAAACGGATTCTCTCGTAGGGTTTGCAGGTGAGTCTCTTTCTATGATACATTAAGTGCAAACTGACAGGAAAATTACCAGTCAGCGATCGATCGTTCTATTTCCACTGCAATGGCGACAACCAAACTCCACCGCTTGCCTTTCGCAATTCTCACTCGTCCGACGCTTTCGATGCGAATGACGATCGTGGGACTAATCGTGACATTGATATTTGCCATTTTAGCAGTGTTCGCCCCTGTCTTTGAAGCCTGGGGATGGCTGCAAAACCCGATCGAATTTTTGAACAACCCCATCCATGCTACACCGTCCGGCGAACATTGGTTCGGAACAACGCGCCTAGGTTATGATGTTTTTGCGCGGACGATCTACGGGGCTCGCGCCGCTTTGCAAGTGGTGGTTTTAGCCACTTGCGCCAGCGTTTTTATTGGCGTACCATTGGGGATGGCAAGCGGTTATTTAGGGGGAAAACTCGATCGCTTGTTGGTATTTGTTATGGACACTATCTATACATTGCCGGGATTACTGCTATCGATTACAATTGCCTTTGTTGTCGGACGGGGTATTTTGAATGCTGCGATCGCCCTCAGTATTGCTTACGTGCCCCAATATTACCGTGTCGTCCGAAATCATACCTTAAGCGTCAAAACCGAACTGTTTGTCGAAGCCGCGCGATCGATGGGAGCATCCACTTGGCACGTTCTCTCGCGTTATTTGTTCTTAAACGTCATTCAAAGCGTCCCGGTTTTGTTTGCCCTCAATGCAGCCGATGCTGTGTTAATTTTAGGAGGGTTGGGATTTTTAGGTTTAGGTTTGCCCGAACAAACACCGGAATGGGGAGGCGATTTACGACAAGCCTTGGATGCGTTGCCGACTGGGGTTTGGTGGACGGCATTTTTCCCCGGTTTGGCGATGACAGCGATGACGATCGGGTTATCTTTGCTAGGGGAAGGGTTGAACGAATGGGTTAATCCTAAGTTGCGGAACCAGCAGTAATACTACTGTCCAGAATTAATACAACAGATGGAAATATCTGTGTAGGAGCAAACGGCGTTTGCCTAATTCTAGGTGCATCAGATTGTATCGTGGATGTAAGCATTCAGGTATGCTAGGGTAAACTGGCGTAGAAACCCGGTTTCTCGCTTATAGTCGGACAGGATCTAAGTTTCTCCCTTTAGATGCTCGATCGGGAATTAACCGGATCTGATATAATATCAATTCTACCAGAGTTTGAGTTGATGAGTAAGATTTTGCAAGCGTTCTCTGGCAAACTGGCAATATTCTTGGCTAATGTCGAAGCCAATATAGACTCGCTGCTGCTTTATCGCTGCAACAGCCGTCGAACCGGAACCAACGAATGGATCTAAGACAATATTACCAGGTTTTGTCAGCAAGTGCAAGAACTCCTCAATAATTTGCACGGGATAGATGGCGGGGTGGGGACAATTTTTAACCGACTCGACTGGCGTGACGATCGCGTCTTTTTTGAGCGGGTTTCCGTGAATGCGGATAATGGTAAAGCCATTTTTATCGAGTTGTATTTTTCGTCCCCCTTCTTGTCCGCCAAAGGGTTCTGAATGGATGCCGCGTATCTTCATCCGAAAGCCTTCAATTTTGCCATCTTTAACCTCTTGGATGACATTTTCGAGTGCGGTGTATGCCATCTCTTTTTGACGAGAATTGAGATCCGACTGGGCAATTAAGGAGAAGTATCGCTGACCGACATTGGTATTTTGAGGGCAATCGCGCTTTATTTTTCCTATTTTTTCTGACTTCAGAAACTCATCGAGATAGTATTGATAGTGGCGAGATTTGACAAAATGGAAAAAGGGTTCGGTACTACTCACTAACCGCCGCTTGAATTGCCGAGGTGTGGGATTGGTTTTTACCCAAGTGATATTATTAACCAGGGTGACATCGCATTGTTCGGTAGCGGCGATCGCGAAGCGATAGGGAATCAGCAACAAGCTACTATTGTCGTACTTGTCTCCCATATTGAAAATAATATTTCCAGTGGGTTTGATGATGCGAACGCACTCTCGGAAGATATTTAACAAGGTAGCTATATAGTCATCAAGTGTTGCTTCGTTGCCGATCCCGCCGCCATGATATTCTCGTTGTTGGAAGTAAGGCGGCGAGGTAATGACGAGATCGACGCGATCGTCTGGAATTTGTCTGAGGAGATCGGCACTGTCGCCGCATTCGATTTCGTTGTAAAAGGGAAGATCCGAGAGTGTTTCTGTGACTTCAGTTTCGCTGGCGATCGCGTTTTGATTCATTGCTTGTCTAGTTTGTAAAGATTCTTAACGTCTGTAAGTGGTGTAGAAACCGGGTTTCTTATTTCAGAAGGTTTGCCAGAATTGAGTGTCATGGCAACTTACCTAGTTTCGCGACGATCGCCATAGCAAAATACCACCCACCGCCAATGCTGCCAAAGTTGGCAACCAACCCGCTACCCAGGGAGAAACAACACCGCTTAACCCCAACGCATCGCCGATCGACATGAGAAGATAGTAGCCGAAAATCGCCAAGACGCTGATACCGAACCCCGTTGCTTTGCTGGTGCGTTGCGGCTTCGTTCCCAGTACGGAACCGAGGAAGCCAAAGGCGACACAGGCGAAGGGAATGGCAACTTTTTGGTGAATGCGAATTTTGAGTTTCTGGGTTTTTTTGCGATCGCCACTGCGTTCTAAAATATCTAAGTGGTCAATGGCTTCGATCAGGTTCATCTCCCCGAACTTGCGCTCTTTTTCTGCAAAGTCGAGGGGTGCGCGGGGGAGTGGCAGCCAATGGCGATCGAATTGGACGATGTTGCGATAGGAACCATCGGCATCGATTAAATAGATGATACCGTTATAGAAATCCCAGTTATTCTCGACCGGGTTCCAGTTAGCAGACTCGGCGAGGACAACTTTGGTAAAATCTTTTTCCGAGCGATCGACAATGGTTAAGCCTTTCATGCGATCGCCGTCGAACTCCTCAGCGTAGAACCAGCGTACCAGCACCTCTTCCTCTGCGCCACTTTCGAGTTTGACCTCTTCAAATTCGGGATAGATGATGTTACGCTCTTGAAAGTAGGTTGTATCTCGGTGCAAAGCGCGATCGAGGGTCAAAGTTGCCTGGTAGCGTGCGGCGGGAACCACCAGTTGATCGAAGGTAAAATTGATTCCCGTCACCAACAACCCCGCTACCAACGCTGGCGCAATCAGGCGATAGAGGCTGACACCGCAACTGCGCAGTGCTAAAATTTCGTTATCCCCGGATAAACGCGCGTAAGCAAGCAAGGTTGCCAGCAACATTGCCATGGGAAACGACAGGGAGACATAATACGGAAGCTGCAAGAAAAAGACTTTTAAGGCAATATCGAGGGGAATGTCACCGTCTGTTAACTTGCGAACCAAGTCAAACACCGTACCAATGGCAACGCCGATTGAAGAAAACGCACCCACGCCAAACAAAAACGGTGCCACCAGTTCGCCGATAATGTAGCGATCGAGAACGGAAATACCGGGGAACCAATTCCAGACGGGTTTCGACGTTTGACTAAAGGTCGCCATAGGGTTCGCGGTGCAAAAAAGAGCGCTCTACTAGGGTATCATATAGAATATCATACGTTCGCACCCCACGCACTACCCATCTCTTCATCCCTCACCCCTAACACTGTCGCGTGCGATGGCAATTTTGAGTTCTTCTGCGTTTCCCCCAAAAACTAAGTTTTGGTTTCTGTGTAGCTTGGCGATCGCCGTCGCCATGGCACTCTCGTCGATCGTCCACAGTTTCAGTCACGAGTATATCGTCCAAGATGACGCACGCCAGCACGTTTTTTGGATGCAGCGTTTTCTCGATGGCGATTTGTTTCCCAACGATCTAATCGCTGACTATTTCCAATCGGTGGCTCCACCGGGATATACAGCATTATACCAAATGTTTGCCCAGTTTGGGATCTCGCCGCTCGTGCTGGCCAAACTGTTACCCCTGGTTCTCGCTTTAGTGGCGACGGGGTACTGTTTTGCGACGACATTGTTGTTCGTTCCGCTTCCATTTGCGGGGTTTACAACCTCGGTTTTGCTGAACTCAACCCTATGGTTGGAAGATGACTTGGTATCCGCCACGCCGCGAGCCTTTATTTATCCTTTATTTCTGGCATTTCTCTATTATTTACTGCGCCGCGATCGCGTTTTATGCTGCTTGTCGATGGCACTGCTCGGATTATTTTACCCGCAAATGGCGTTGGTGGCAATGGCAACATTAATTTTATACTTGTGGCGATCGCAGCCAACCCGATCGGTGTCGGTACTCGGCGATGCAATTTTTGGGATCGTCAGCGTGGCGATCGTCGTTGCTGTCTTGCTTCCCTACAAGTTATCCCCTCAAGACTTTGGCGAGATTATCTCTATCGATCGGGCGCGATCGATGCTAGAATTTAATACAGTGGGCGATGGCTACGGTCGCGCCTTCTACTTTCACGATAACCCGTTGATTTTTTGGCTGGCTGCACCCCGTAGCGGCTTGTTGTTTTGGGGAGTAATGACTCCCTTAAATTTATTTGCGTTTACCTTACCCATTTTACTAGCACAACCGGGTCGTTACCCTCTCGCTCGTAAAGTATCGCCCGATATTTTAATTTTAATCGAAATTGTCCTCGCGGCTGTCGGCTGGTTTTTCATTTCCCACGCGATCGCGTTTCAATTGCACTTCCCCAACCGCTATATTTACCATAGCGTTCGCATGGTTCTTCCCCTAGCGGCGGGGATCGCCATCGCGATTTGGCTAGACACCCAGTGGTATTTTTGGCTGCGATCGCGAATGCTGAAACTGGAGAAAACCCGGTTCGTTTTTCCGATGGTTTCTATTATACTCGGATTCCTCGTCGCTGTCGTTCCTTTTGTCACTAGTATCGCCATCGACAATCAATTATACGTGCGCGGAAAACCTGCCGAACTCTACGAGTTTTTGCAGCAGCAACCCAAAGATACTGTCGTCGCCTCTGTCACTGGAGAAGCCAACGACATTCCCACCTTTGCACGGCGATCGATCCTCATTGGCGAACAATATGCCCTTCCCTATCATACCGGATATTACGATCGCTTTCGCCAACGGGTTCTCGATTTCATCACCGCCCAATATACACCCAATTTAGAAATTGTCAAGCAGTTTATCCGCAAATACGATGTCGATTTTATCCTCATCGATATTAACCCCTATACGGTAGAATACCTACAAACTCGTCCTTGGTTGCAGCAATACGAAAGTGCGACTCGCCAGGCGATCGCGCATCTCGAAAATGGCGACTTTCCTGCGTTGCTAACAACAGTCGATCGCTGTTCGGTGTTGCCAATGGAGGAGTTGATTTTGCTAGACACCAATTGTATCTTAAGCCAGTAGATACTGTAAATCAGAAACCCGGTTTCTCGCCCCTTTAGCCTTTTCCCGGCGGTTCGCAGTAGGCTTGTAGAATGCGAATGCAATTGGCGATCGCCCCTAAATGAGCAATTTCGTAACCGTGCGTGTTCTGGGTAGGAAATCCCAAACAGGCTCCCCGTGCCGTATGTCCTAATTGTATCGCTAAAGAGGCATCGCTACCAAATCCTGCGATCGCAGCCCATTGAATTGGCACACCCGCCGCATTTGCTGCACGATGAATTTCGGCATTCAATCCCTCATCGTATATGCTATATTTATCTTGGGACAGAAGTACCGGATCGACGCTATCGGCGATGGGAAATTCGGGAGCAATGGGAGCAATTTCGAGGGCAATTAAGGCATCGAGGTGAGTGCGGTTGGTGAAATATAAGGCTCCGATCGCGCCGACTTCTTCTTTAGCCGAAGCCACGAGATAGACATTGGCAAAAGGACGATCGATGCTTTCTGCCAAGGCTAGCAAAATGGCCACGGAGGCTTTATTATCTAGAGTGTAACTGGCAATGCGATCGCCCATGCGGAGCGGCGACTTGCGGTGTTTCCCGACAACGACGCGAGTTCCCGGACGAATTCCGGCGGCGGTTAATTCTTGATGCGTCAACCCTGTTTCTACCCAGACCCGATCCCAGGTTAGGGGTGCGTCAATTTGCAGCATTTTTTGTTGCGACTCGTGGGAAACATGGCGGGATCCGAAGCTCAAAATACCGGGAATTGTGCCGCGATCGCCTAACAGATCGACAACGCCTTCGCCATACACCCAAGGAAAGGATCCCCCTAAGTTGCGAATGCGAACTTTTCCATCGCGATCGATGGTTTTAACAATAGCTCCGATCTCGTCTTTGTGCCCGGTAATCGCGATCGATCGCGTATCATCTTGTCCGGGAATTTTGGCGATGACATTTCCGGCTTCGTCTTGCCAAGTTTCCAGTCCGAATTGAGGAAAGCGATCGAGCAAGACACGATCGATTTCTCCTTCCACACCGCTTGGGGAATGGCAGAAAACCAATTCGGAAATGGTCTCAAACAGGCGATCGTAATCGAGCAAATTTGTCATTTCAATGAGCAATGAACAATGAACAATGAGCAATATATAGTATTTGTAGCGGCAAAGCATTCACAAAAGTTAACGAACGATTCTACCGATAACTAAACAGGGTGAATGCTTCGCCCGCCTAGATGTATCAAATTGTAGCATCGATCGATCGGATTTTAGATCGTTTCGGCAACCACAGATGAATAGGATGTACGCAGATGAGTCATCGGAAAAAATGCAACGCGATCGGAGGATAAATAAGATAGTTCGCTTGCAAGTTGAGATTCTAAACGATTTGCGATAGCCTAAATATCTCCCTAGCGATCGCGTTCCAACGCCTCTAGAAACGCCGTTTCTAATTTCGATCGCGCTGCGAGTAGTGTCGGGAACGACTGCGTGGTATAATCGACTCCAGATTGTAATGGAAATGGGGACTTTCCATCCAAGGGAATCCACGCCGCACCTGCTGCTTTAGCGATCGCCCAAACACCCGCTATGTCCCAAACTTTTGGAGTTGCTTCGATGGCTCCCAAACCTACTCCGGCCGGAACGCTGAGCAAATTATAACTGGCGACACCCATCATGCGTAACTTGCAGGGAAAGGGATGTTTGACCCAACGAATGCTACGGGAACAAAAACTAAAAAACTGATTGAAGTCGGGATCGTCATCTCGCGGTTTTAGGCGGCGATCGTTGCAAAATGCGCCTTCGGGGCCGGTCAGTCCCGAGTCTCCATACCAAAACCCTTTAAATGTTTGTTGAATGGGAGGAAAATCTACATAGCCAAAAACGGGCGTACCGCGATATAATAAGGCTAAAGAAATACCCCACAAGGGAATTCCTCGGGCAAAGTTGGTCGTTCCATCAACCGGATCGATAACCCAAGTCCACTCGCGATCGCGGTAAGTTCGATCGCCTTCTTCGCTGAGAACGCCATGGTCGGAAAAATCCTCGGTAATGCGATCGCTGATGACGCGATCGCTCCAAGTATCGGCTTGGGTGACTAAGGTTCCGTCGGCTTTTTGCGACGCACTCACCTGTCCGAAATCGACAAGCAGTCGATCGCCGACGAGATCGACGGTATTTTCGGCAAAGTTAACAACGGTTTCCCAAAAATCTGTCATTATGTCGAGGGAATGGCACTCTTTTTAGCATACAATATTTTTAACCGAATTTTTAACCGCGATCGAGACTTTGGCGAAACTGTTTGACCGCTTGGGTTAGCGATCGCAACTGCACGCAAGTTTCGAGTACCGCCAAGTCCAAGTCGGGAAACAAGACGCTGCGATCGCTTTGCGTGTAATCCCCATCTTGAAGAACGTAAACCGCAATTTTACTTCGCTTCCAGATCCAGACTTCTTTAACTCCAACTTGTCGATATTTTTTTAACTTGTCCGTACCGCCGCTACTAACAACAATCTCAACGCACAAGTCGGGATATTCTTTTTCTGTGGCGATCGCGTAAGACAGATCGGCTTCGTATTCAACAACCCCTCGAACAGATTGAGTGTAACTGCCGCTAGGAAAAACATCAATATCCAATCGCAAAAAATATTCCACTAGCAATGCTGCTAAAATACATTTAATTGTTTCGTGTAACTTGGAAATTGTCACAATTTCTAGCGTTCCTTGACAATAAGACGCGCGAATACCGGGAATGTCGGCGAAGCTGTTGCGGATCGCACAAAACTGTTCCCAGGTGATACCAGGTTTGACTAGGGTTTGTGCGGGTTGGTGTTCGGTTAAGGCGATCGTCATATCAATGAACAATGAGCAATGAGCAATGAGCAATGAGCAATGAGCAATGAGCAACGAACAATACCTATGGCTGAAGCCGGGGGCTTGTATCAGGATATTCTCGGCCATGGCTTATCCCAACTGTTCTTTATCATTATATCCTAAAACGTAAGGATTCAGGTATGCTAGGCTAAACGGGTTTCTGTGTACCACCTGAATGCTTACCTTTATTATTCCTAAAACTTAGGTTTCGCTGTCGAGAAGGGCAACCAATATCCGT
>CAKZKB010000014.1 GCA_937121005.1 uncultured cyanobacterium
AGGGGAAGACATTTCGACAACTAAAAATGCCGACCAAACAGTACCTTCCAACACTCCAACTAAAAAGGTGACAGTTGAGGAAAACAACAACCAGAGTAAAGTAGAACAACAACATACAAAGGTTAGCACAGGTCAGTCCGATCGAGGGGACGGATCCAGTTCAGAATCCTTTACTGAAACAACTTTCTTTGAGGAGAAAAGTGACTCAGATAGCGATATGAGTCAGTCGGGCGATCGCTCTCAAGAATCGCCGCAAGGAAGCGATGTTGAGGCTTCCGAAGGATCGGAAGTTGAGAAATCGAATACCAGCGATTCTCCTACGGTTACTATGGACAATAAGCAGAGTAGCGATCGCTCTGGAAGTGAGGTTTCTAATTCTTCCACATTTGAAAATGTCACCTTTCCCAATATTGAAATTGAGGAGGCAAAAGATAGTAACAGCGAGGGGACTGCTAGCGTTCAACCCGCCTCTTCGGATGGCACGGTTAAAGAGTCCTCGATCGAGGGTTTCACCTCACTACCAAAATTAGAACCGTTTGATTTTCCAGCCGAAAATCAGCCCCTTATCGGCGCGATCGATACTGGATTCGCTGCCAACCATCCCGACATCGATTACAGCAACATTCTGTTAGGGCGCGATCGCATTGATGGCGATGACAACCCCTTGCTAACTTCTGGGGAAGGAAACGAACATGGGACGCATATTCTGGGGATAATTAAAGCCACCCAAAATAACGATATTGGCATTGAGGGGATTAACGACGACGCACCGATTTGGTTGGGACGATCGCAAGAAAACTGGGCCGAATCCTTAATCGAATTTGTGGACGCAGCCAAAGAAGCGAACCAACCCAACGCGATCGTCAACCTCAGTTTTTCCCTCACCCAAACAGACGCACAAGGAAACGTCACCACTCGCTCCGAACTCAACTTCTTAGAGCGATCGGCCATCGAATACGCTCGTCAAAATGGGATCGCGATCGTCGTTGCAGCCGGAAACGATGCCAATGTTCTCTCCGCACTGGGGCAAGCATCCCAAGAATTTGACAACATTATTACCGTTGGAGCCGCCGAAAACACCAAACCCGAAATGGCTCCCGATCGTGGATTCGATCGCGCGGACTATTCCAATCACGGACGCGGTTTAGACATTCTCGCTGAAGGAGGAACGACTGACAATCCCGTTATTTCCACCGTTGGCGACGGTTTGGGAACCATGGCCGGAACCTCTGTGGCGGCGGCTAAGGTAACTGGATCCCTCTCGGTCGTTTGGGCCGCCAATCCCGAACTCAGCTACCGCCAAGTCATCGATGTTATCAAATCCACCGCCACCGATTTGAAGGTTCCGAATTGGGACAGCAACACAGGCGCAGGTTTGCTCAACTTGGCGGCGGCGATCCATCTAGCTAAGGCCACCGAACCAAAAGCCTATACGCCGCCTCCCATTAACGTTTTCAACCTGACGGGAACTTCCGATACTCCTTATGTGGTGGGGAAAGATGAGACTCCCCGCAGCATCGCACATCAAGAGTTAGGAGATGGCGATCTGTGGACAGACATCAAAACCGAGGACGGGGATGGATTTAGCGATCCCGATCGCCCCCTCGATAAAGGGCAAATTGTGTACCTTCCGGTCGTTTACGAACCGCCTACGGAAACAGGAACCCCGCTTGTCGATCCGCCATCGTCGGAACCGATCGCGATCGCGCCGCCGAACGAAGCCCCCGAAGCCGTTGATGCTAGCATTGATGGCACTTTCCACACCAGCGATGTTCCTGTTGGAATAACAGGAGAAGCCGTCGATCCTGATGGAGCCGAGGATTTAGCCAAGGTGGAATTTTGGGTGCGCCAAGAGGGAGAAGAAGAATGGGTAAAAGTCGGTGAAACTGACCAATTTACTTTGGACGGTAGCCAAGACAATGGCGCTTTGTTTGACTACGATCTGACTGGATTGCGACCGGGAATTTACGAGATTAAGGCGATCGCGGTTGACAAGCAAGGGGCGACGAGTCAAGAAACCCTACTCGATAAAATCGAGGTACTGTCAGATGCGGTAAGCGGCGCAATTGCAGCAGCAGCTAACCTCGACAGTTACAAACCCGAAGCCTTAGCGGCCACTCGCAAGTGGACGATCGGGATCGCGAACGGTTTTTCTCTAGAGGAGTTAGCCGCACAAATTGGTGTTGCTAACCTGAAACCTACTGGGTTCGGAACCTACAGTTTCGATCTACCTGAAGGAGTCGATCTGTATGCGTTTGCGGAGAAACTACGGCAAATTCAGGGGATCGAGTTTTCCTATCCTTTGGTTCCAGTGAAACTGCATCGGCTTCAACCGCCCACAGATTGGGCATTGCATGAATACCAGTGGCATTTAAAAGAAGGTATTAGTGGTGGAGATGGTACGCTCGATGCTTGGAATATTCCAATTACTAATGAGAGTAATCCAAATCCTGTTCGAGGTCGTGGCGTAACGATCGCCATTGTTGATGATGGAATTGCATACGATCATCTAGAATTAAATCCCGGCTATCGTGAAAACTTGAGTTGGGATTTTAATAACTCAGATAACGATCCACACTTCACATCTACAACAACTTTACAAGGGAAAACATTAGGACAAGCAATGATGCCTAATGATATTCCTGATGAGATTGTCTTTGAATTGCCTAGTTATTTGACTGGAATTGTTTCCAACATTTCAGCTAGTCTAGAATTTGATTCATCACTCTCAGAGGATCTTATTTCTCAGTTAAGCGATGGTATTTTCCTCCGCAGTCCTAATGATTCATTGTTTCACCAGCCTGACGATCGCGGTCGTAGTTCGCGATCGAGTTACTATCCCGGTTATCAACCCCCAACAACTGTTATAAAGCGTAAGCTCAATGAACTCGATGAGTTTGAAGGTTACTATGCAGGAGGAACGTGGAAGTTAATTGTCGAAAACCCTTCATCTTATGGGAAGTTATTATTAACTCCAGAAGAGTTGCAAGAACTGAGTCAAACCTTACTCAAAAGTTGGTCTTTGACTTTCGAGACTGTTAACCCTCACGGTACTGCTGTAGCAGGAATTGCTGCTGCTGCTGAGAACGATTTATATGGTGTTGGTGTTGCTCCAGAAGTTAGTATCGCTGGGATTCGCTTAATTGGAGATACGAATCCTCTTAATTACTTAGAAGATCCGAATGGGAAAATCATCGCGGATACTTTAACTCACAAGTACCAACAGATTGACATCTTTAACAATAGTTGGGGGCCGGAATTTATGACTCGGCAACCTGGTGTGATAACGGCTTTAGAAGACGGAGTTGACAATGGTCGAAATAATTTAGGAAACCTGTATGTATTTTCGGCAGGAAATGAAGGAGATTTTGATGGATCCGATGTCAATGAGAACTATTTGGCGAACTCTCGCCACACGATCGCGGTTGGTGCAGTGACGCGCTTCCAGAATGAAGATGGAGCGTATTTCGCACCTTATAGCACTCCTGGTGCATCAGTTTTCATTTCCGCTTACTCTTCGGATTCTCTTTCCGCTTCCTCCGATTCAGTTATTACCACTCTAGATGCTAACGATTTCAATAAGTTTTATCACTTTGGCGGAACTTCTGCATCTGCGCCGTTTGTTTCGGGTGTCATTGCTTTAATGCTGGAAGCAAACCCCAATTTAACCGTTCGCGACGTGCAACACATTTTAGCGGAAACGGCCGATCGCCCCCAAGAAGAACATAAAGATTGGACGGGGAACCCTGGCGATCGCGTCCGACATCACTATCGCTATGGGTTTGGAGCCGTTAACCCGAAAAAAGCGGTTGAAAAGGCGAAAAACTGGGAACCCGTTCAAGAGGAATACTCTGTTTCCAGTGGCGAAGATTTTGGCGCTACAAACAGTCTGAACTTTGTTAATTTAGGTAACGGAGAAAATAGCGTTCCGATTCCTAATAACAATTCGGAAGGGATCGATCGCCCCATTAACATTGATGAAGATATTACCGTTGAATGGGCCGAAGTCAAGGTTGATATCGCACACGACTACCGAGGCGATTTGGAAATTGTCTTAGTTGGCCCCGATGGTACGGAATCGATACTGGCGCGAGAACGGGATTTCGATCCAGGTGAAAATTATCAGGAGTGGACGTTTACTTCTTTGCGTCATTGGGGTCAGTCTTCTAAAGGGGACTGGACGCTAAAAGTTCGCGATCGCAATGATGAGACAAGTACCACTGAAGGGACGCTAAACTCTTGGAAACTCAACCTCTACGGGACGCAGCCGAAAGTGACGGTTGAGACCAATAAAACTGCTATTTCTGAAGCGGGTGAGGCGGTGGAAGTGACGCTGAAACGCACGGGGAATACCCAACACGATTTGGCGGTAAACTACACGATCGCGGGTGAGAATATCGATGTCAAGGACTATCAGATTTTTGATAGTCAAGGAAACGCGATCGACCCCAATGCGGTGACAATTCCCGCCGGAGAGTCGGAGGTGAAGCTGACGATCGTCCCTCTTGATGATGACGACTACGAGGGGACGGAAGGGTTAGAATTTCGCGTGGTTCCCGATGACAGTTATACGACTGATGGTGCGTCTCAAACCGTTGTCGAAATTGTTGACAACGATCGTCCCAAAGTGACGATCGCGCTGAATGATGCGATCGCGACGGAATGGAAACCGGGAGAGTCACCTGCCTGGGGTGAA
>CAKZKB010000015.1 GCA_937121005.1 uncultured cyanobacterium
TGTTGCGACTTGTCTTCGTTGCCCGCTTTGGCATAAGCTCGGGCGCGATCGAGTAAAATATGACCTTCTAAAGCGGGGTACGATCGCTCGAGATCTTGAAGTTGTTCTAACGCCGCTTGCGGTTGTTCTCGGGTTAGCAAGTCGCGGGCCAGCAAATATTTTGCCCGAATGCGATCGACCTGGGGCGAACTGCGGGCCAGGATCGCTAGTTCTTCGTCTCGTTCTTCCGGGGAGAGGGTGACTAAGGTTTCGATGGCGGTTTCGGGCGGGTTTTCCTGAAACTGTTCGCCCGAAACGCGCGGCGATCGCCACAGCAGCCGTTGTGCCAGCACTGCCACAAACAGCGCAATAACACCGAAGATCGTTAGAGATAGAGGGGGCCATCGACGCTGGCGGGCCATAGAACGCGCGGGACAAAAGAACTTTTACTATCCTAGCGCGATCGTGCGAGCAGCGATCGCGATTGGGTCAGGTCGCACGAGATTTTTAGAATCAGTAGTTGTGCCGATCGAGTCCCCTGGAAAGATCGGTAACAGCACGGATTGCTGTTGGCATTCGCCAATAAAAAGAGTAAACTAGAGTTCTTTAGGCGATTTCATGTCATTGGATCGCCGATCGCGGTTTCAGGTGCATCGAGTTGTCGCTATGCCATACCCAAACGGTTTGCCGTTGTGTCCGACCCGTTACCATACGAACAAACAATGAGCGTTCCTACTCCCTCTCGAGATCGCGTCCGCAGCCGGATTTTGCCGCCTCTTATCGGCACGATCGTCGTTTTGCAGGGCATTTTTATTTTTACCTTTTTTGCCCAACAGCAGCAAAATCTCAAACGGGAAGCTCAAAATATTGAAGATCGAGTTAACAACGTTTTAGCCGAAGAAATAGATAATTCTCTAGGAAAAATGGAAACGGCGATGGCCGCGATCGTCCGCGATCCGGTGTTGACCGAAGCCATGCGATCTCTCGATACCGAAGTTTTAGAAAATCGCGCTCGCCCTCTCTTTGAAAAGCTAAGCGCCGAACACGAAATCACGCATTTTTATTTTCACCAACCCAATCGCATTGTGGCCTTGCGGTTGCATTCGGATATCGCCGGAGATACCAACAATCGCACCACGATTTTAGAAGCGGAAGCGACGGGAAAACCAAGTGCCGGACTCGAGCAAGGGACAACGGGAAATGCGGTATTGCGGGCTGTTTTTCCCTGGTTTGCCGATATTCCCGACTTGGATCGCAGCGATTGGTTTAGCAGCGAACTTTCAGGCGATCGCGAACGAGTCGGCTATTTAGAATTGGGCACGGAATTTGAAGATATTCTTCAACAAAGTCGGTGGATTTTAGATGTCGATCTAGTCCTGGCGGTGAAGAAATCTTATCTCGATCGCGATCTGTGGGAAACGAAAGCCCGAGAACTCGGCATCGATCCGGGATGGGACAATTTCCCCGAATTTGTGGTTACAAATAAGACGTTAGAAACGTTACCCGATGAGATCGAACCGATTCTTAACGAATCAGCGACAGCCAAAGAACGACAGTCTATTCAGTACAGTCGCGACGACAAAAACTATCAGGCCATTTTTATTCCTTTTTCTAATGTGGAAGGGGAAACATTGGGGTATGCCATTGCTGTTAAAGATATTACAAACTTAGTTCGTCCGGATCGAAATCGAATGGCGATCGCTATTGTTTGCGCGATCCTGCTTTCTGGGGCATTGATTTGGCTGTTTTATCGCTTTTTGGGGCGCGTTGAAGGCGATTTGCACGAAAGTCGCCAAGGATTGGTCGAGGCGAAAGCAGAGTTACAAGCCTCCAACGTTGCGTTACAATCATCTCAATCGCAATTGCAAACCCTGAATCAAACTTTAGAAGATCGCGTCCGAGAACGAACCGCAGAATTGCAACGGGCCGGACAAGAAATTAAAGCGGCTAATGCCGATCTCAATGCCATTATTACCAATTTAGCCGATGGGTTACTTGCTATCGATGTTGATGGGAAAATTACGCGCTGTAACCCGGCGTTAAAAAAGATGTTCCAGATTGAAGATGGCAATTTAGTAGGCTTAACGGCTGGCAATTTAGACAACACGCAACTGAAAGAATTGCTCGCCCAAATCCAAGCGAACCCCGAAGAGATTGCGATCGCAGAAGTTGAGATGTCGGGGGATCTCGTCGGTCAAGCGGTTGCCACTCCGGTGTTTGCAAATACTGACGATCGTTCCGACGATCGCCTCGGTAGCGTCATTCTCGTGCGCGATATCACGGTGGAAAAGGCAGTCGATCGCATGAAGACCGATTTTATTTCTACTGTCTCTCACGAGTTACGAACGCCGTTGACTTCGGTGCTAGGATTTGCTAAGCTCATCGACAAAAAATTGAAAAAAGGCGTATTTCCGTTATTGCCAGAAGACGATCGCAAGGCCCAAAAAGCAGTCAAGCAAGTAGAAGACAACTTAGGAATTGTGATCTCGGAAGGGCAGCGATTGACGGCGCTTATTAACGACGTGCTCGATATTGCCAAAATGGAGGCAGGTAAAATTGAATGGGATATGGAATCGCTGGCGATCGTGGAAATTATCGATCGGGCGATCGCGGCCGTTTCTTCTTTACTTACAGAGAACGATCTAGAGTTTGTTCGAGATATTGAAGACAATTTGCCCGAGGTGGTTGGCGATCGCGATCGGCTGATGCAAGTGATTATTAACCTGCTTTCTAATGCCATTAAATTTACCCGCGAAGGGACGATCTCTTGTCGGGCGCGATCGCGAAACAATGCCATTGAAATTGCCATTATCGATACGGGAATGGGCATTGCTGCCGAAGATTTAGATAAGGTTTTCGAGCAGTTCAAGCAAGTGGGCGATACCCTTACCGACAAACCCAAAGGAACGGGGTTAGGGTTGCCGATCTGCAAGCAAATTGTCGAACATCACGGCGGCCAAATTTGGGTCGAAAGCGAACTGGGTAAAGGCAGTACGTTTGCATTTGCACTGCCCCTAATGGCGACACAATTAGAAACGAATCAATCTCTCAATGTTGACTATTTGGTGAAGCAATTAAAAGCCCGCGTGGAAGCTACTTCTGGAGCCACAGAAAGCCACGAAAAACAAACGATTTTAGTGGTTGATGACGATACTAACATTCGTCAACTGTTGCGATTGCAGCTAGAAGGACAAGGGTATAAAGTCCTAGAAGCTGGCGATGGTATGGAAGCCATTCAACAGGCTAAAAATCGCAGCCCCAATCTGGTGTTAATGGATGTGATGATGCCCAAAATTAACGGATTCGATGCGGCGGCAGTGCTAAAAAACGATCCGAATACCACTAATATTCCGATTATCATGCTATCGATCGTCGAAGATAAAGAACGGGGTTTGCGCTTGGGGATCGATCGCTACTTTACCAAACCCATTGACTCCGAAGATCTCTTGCTAGAAATTGAATCTTTACTGGCACGGGGATCGTCTAACAAAAAAGTGCTCGTCGTCGATCCGGATATGTCAGCGCTGAAAAACCTATCAGCCGTGTTGCAGTCCCAAGGATATACTGTAGTCGAAGCCTCCAGCGGCCCGGAATGCGTAGAGAAAGCCGTCTCTTCCCAACCGGACATGATTATTGTCGATTATTTACTGTCCCAGCAACACGATCTTGTCAAAATGCTGCGCTTTGAGAAAGGACTGGAAAACATTTGTTTTTTATTCTCTGACGATCGTCCGACTCGCAAGTCCATTGCCGATTCTTAGAGACTGTTGAAAGATGAAAGGGGGTGCGAGGTTTGAGGTTATCTTTGCTTGTATATCCCTCTTGTATTTAGACCAAAATCGATCTATAATGGATTTACCTATATAATATGACTGCTCGGATGACTTCCATTACAATCGGTAAACTTTTGAAGAAGAGGAACCTGCGATCGCCGATCGAAAGTACGATCGCGGCGATCTCAACGGATGTGACGATCGCGAACGCTGACGGTCAACCCTTACTTAGCGTCGGTGGCGATCCGGGGACGCAACGCCATCCCGTCATCGTGTCCGGGGAAATTATAGGATGGGTAACGGGCAACGATCGGGCTGTAGCGATTGTTAATTTGCTCGTCTGCATGGCCGAAAGCGAACTCGAGAAAAAAGCCTTAGCGAAAGACTTGTTAGATAAATACCGAGAACTGTCCCTACTCGACAAACTTTCGACCCGAGTGGCGACCAGTTTGGATGTCCGAGAAATCACCCAGTTGGTACTTGCAGAAGCCGCTACGGTGCTTAATTCCTCTGCTGGGGCCATTGTCTTGGAAGAAGACGATCGATTTGAGAGACTAGCCACTTGGGGATGCTGCGATTTCTTAGACGCATCGCAAGACCTCCTCGATCGCGTGGTGCAAAACGATCGCGGCGAAATTATCAACGAAATCGAGTCCGATCGGGCCCTAGCTGCGGCCCCCTTAGAGTCCCGCGATCGCATTTTAGGGGCGATCGTGCTGCTTTCGGAGCATCCTTACCGTTCGGAAGATTTAAAATTGTTGGGGGTGTTTGCCTCCCAAGCCGCCGTTGCCATCGACAAGGCGCTGTTGTACGATCGGGCCTGTCAGGCGGCTCGCGAAGCCAGCGATCGGGCCGAGCAACTCCAGCATACCGTCTGCGAGCTTCAACAAACCCAAACCCAACTCGTCCATAGCGAAAAAATGTCGAGTTTGGGACAGTTAGTCGCCGGAGTCGCCCACGAAATCAACAACCCGGTAAACTTTATTTATGGTAACTTAAGTCACGCCCGCACCTACGTCGAAGACTTGCTCGAATTGATTGGTTTGTTTCAAGAGGGTTATACTTACAGCGATCCGCAAGTGTGCGAACTAGCCGAAGAGATCGACCTCGAATTTCTCCAAGAAGACTTACCCAAGTTGTTAAAATCGATGAAAATAGGGGCCGATCGCATTCGCGAAATTGTGCTATCGTTGCGAAGTTTCTCTCGCTTGGACGAAGCCGAGAAGAAATCCACCGATTTACACGACGGTATCGACAGCACCCTATTGATTTTAAACAACCGCATCAAAGCCAAAGGCGACAAACCTGCCATTACCATCGACAAAAAATACGGCAACTTGCCTTCCGTCCAGTGTTTAGCTGGCCCCATCAATCAAGTGTTTATGAATTTGCTAGTCAATGCTATAGATGCCCTAGAAGAGACCCAGAGTTCCAACCCCATTATCGAAATTGAAACGGCACGACAAGAGGGCGATCGCGCGGCCATTTGGATTCGCGACAACGGCCCCGGTATTCCCGAAGCCATTCAAAAACAATTGTTCGATCCGTTTTTTACCACAAAACCCGTCGGAAAAGGAACGGGGCTAGGACTTTCAATTAGCTATCAAGTGATTGTCGAACAACATGGCGGCTGTTTAGAGTGCCATTCCCAACCCGGACGAGGAACGACATTTTATATCGAACTGCCGATCGCCAGTCAAGAAATGTTAAATTGCCCGAATTTGGCAAAAAAGATGGTATCCTCAACGGGACGTTTACCGTTGAGTCTGGCTAGTTAAGGTATTTGGGTGCATCTGTGTACGTCTGCGATAATTTGAGGAAGTTTTTGATGAAGCATTTGCGATCGAACAACCAGTCTGGATGGGGTGTATTTTTACTCACCTTCGTTCCCCTAGCCGCCGCTAGTGCCCTGGTATTGTTGTGGGCTTACCAATTGGAGTATAGTACAAAAAAACGAGCCATCGAGCAAGAAGAACGGCGGGTCGTCGAGGTAGAGTCAGAGCAAATCGAACGGGATTTTGAGAGCATTTATGGGGACTTGATGTTTCTAGCCAATCAAAACGAACTCCTCGATCGCTTTGCAGAGGAAAGTGGCGAAGGCGATCGATGGGAGGTTTTGCATCAAGAATACAAACTGCTCTCGGGATATCGGGGAATTTACGACCAAATCCGATTTTTAGATCGAGAAGGACAAGAACGATCGCGCGTCGATTTAGAAGCTGGCGTACCGACGGTTATTCCTGAAGGCGAATTGCAAAATAAAGGCGATCGCTACTACTTTGAAGAGTCGATCGTTTTGCCCCAAGGCAGGATCTATATTTCGCCGTTAGATTTAAACGTAGAAAATGGTGAGGTAGAACGTCCCCTGAAACCGATGCTGCGTTTTGCCACTCCCGTCTTCGATCGCCAAGGACGCAAACAGGGAATTTTGATTCTCAACTATTTGGCTGCCAATATTATTTCTAAAATCGATAGCAACCATACCTTTGGATTTGGAGAACTGTTATTGTTGACCGAAGACGGCGTATATCTCAAGGGGTTTGAGTCGCGAGAAGAAGGAAAGTTTGCCATTTTAGACGAAACAGACGATTCGTTTACGCAAGAGTTCGATGGCGCTTGGGAGGCAATTTCTAGTCAAAAATACGGGCAAATCGAAACTGAGTCAGGGTTGTTTTCTTTTGCGACGGTTGAACCTTTAGAGGAAATTTTAGCAAATACGGAAAGTTCCGGCGAAGTTGTTTATGAATGGAAATTGATTTCGTATCTCTCTCCATCAGAACTCTCGTTTTTGTTGCCTCAGTTGGAAACGTGGGCCGTAATGTACGTTGCGTTTCTAGTTCCCGTCGGCGTGGGCTATTGGTGGTTGCTACAATCGCGAATTCGCCAACGCAGTGCAGAATCCGAGCGCGAGAAGTTAATCGCCTTAGCCGAAAATAGTACGGATTTTATCGCCATTTCCAATTTAGATCGAAAACTGCTCTATCTCAACCGGGCGGGGCAAAAAATGGTAGGTATCGACAACCTTAAAGATGTTCGAGGGACGGAGTTTTTAGAGTTAATCCCAGAGGACGATCGCGCCGCCTTAGAAGAGAGCATTTTACCCAGCGTTTGGCAGCATGAAAACTGGAAAGGCGAACGGCAACTTCGCAACCTGCAAACGGGAGAAACGATCCCGGTTGAATGCAATATTTTTGCCCTAGAAGATCTGCAAACTGGAACGACGATGGGGGTAGGAACGGTGGCACGGGATATCCGCGATCGCAAAGCAGCCGAGTTGCAACTGCGAAATACCCTAGCCGATTTGCGGGCAATTATTAACAACTTAGCCGATGGATTGCTCGTTACTGATATCCAGGGTAACATTACTCGCTACAACCCCACGTTACTGGAAATATTGGGTTGGGAAAAAGATATTGCTGGCTCCGATTGTCGTAGTTTGTCGCATCCTGAAATTGCCCAACTCATCGAACAAACGCGATTGCAACCCGAACGCGCTTTTACCACCGAAGTCGAACTGACGGGGCAACGGATCGGACAAGCATTAGGAACGGCAATTTGCCCGCACGTTAACGGTAAATCAACCTCTGAATATTTTGGTACGGCGATCTCGATCCGAGATGTAACGGCGGAAAAAGCCGTCGATCGCATGAAGACCGATTTTATTTCTACAGTGTCTCACGAGTTGCGAACGCCGTTAACTTCGGTTTTAGGGTTTGCTAAGTTAATCGATAAAAAGCTCGCGAAAAGTCTGTTTCCTTTAGTGCCCGAGGACGATCGCAAAGCGCAAAAAGCCGTCGGACAAGTTAAAGCTAACTTAGATATCGTCATCTCTGAAGGGCAGCGATTGACAGCGTTAATTAACGACGTACTCGACATCGCCAAAATGGAAGCGGGTA
>CAKZKB010000016.1 GCA_937121005.1 uncultured cyanobacterium
CGGCTTGCGACATTTCGCGATCGCCGCGATCCCAAAACCAGCGCGTCGCATGAATGCAAATAAAGTAACCCGGATTGCCATTTTGCGGTTGCACGGGTAAGGCTAAATAGCGGTGTTCGGGCAAATTTAAAGTGAGTTTCGTTTCAGCACCTTTGGCAAGTAACGCTAAAGGTTTGCCTTGTTGCAATTTTTTTTCTAAATCGCCACTGAGGGCAAACCGACCGCAATGTGGCGATCCCCCTTCTCGATCGTATTCCCAAAGGATATCGAGAACGCCTGTTTCTACATCGTGCCAGCCAAAAACGGCCCGTTCTAAGTGTAACAAGGCGACCACTTCTTCGACCGTCGTTTGGACGACGCGATCGAGTTCTAGCGAAGCGCGAATGCGTTGGGTTAAGCGATTGAGAAGGGCTTCTCGGGCGGCGAGAACTCGGGCTTTTTCTCCCGAAAGCATCTGTCGCACGGCATTGATGGTGGCGATCGCTAGCAGTATGCCAACAACAATACTAAATAAATAGAGCGTCCCTAACTCGGATTCCAAATTTTGACTCGGAATTACTAAAACAATCGACCAATCTACTTCGTTTAAAGGAAAATAAGCCAGATAAACCCTGCGATCGTTCAGTGGTAAAGACTCGATACCACTACGACGAGCCATCGTTTGTTTGATGATATTTTGTAACTCAATATTCCCCGGATCTAACCATCGGGCAGTAGAACGCGCTCCCGGTAAAAACGAGCGTTTGTCGGGATGAAAAACAATATCGCCTTCGCGATCGACCACGAAAGCATAACTCCCCCGACCGTATTTTAAGTTACTGAGAACATTCGAGACTCGCGCTGTTTCTAATATTCCCGTCGCCACCCCCACAGGTTGCCCGTTTTCTGCCGCGATCGGGGCTGCAATGGCGACAATTGGCAGTCCCGTCACCCGATGAACGAGGGGGTTAGAAACCGCCGTTCGGCCTTGCATGGCCGTTTGAAAGTGGGGACGATCGAAAATATTGACATCGGCTTGTCCGATGGCGGTAGAATAATAGGAACCGTTGGGCTCGACTAGGGTGAGTTCGTAATAATGTCCGAGGCGTTGTTGTTCGGCTTGCAAGTACGGACGCACCTGTTCCCAGTTGGCCGTAACTATTGACGGCGCGTTAGCAATGGTTTCGATTTCGGCTTTGCGCGTTGCCAGCCAGCGATCGATTTCGTTGCCGCCGTTTTGGACTTTAAGTAAAGCAATTTCTTTAAAGTTATCGAGTATGGAACGATGTAAAAAACGATAGCTGAAATAGGCACTCACCGTGACGGCGGCCACTGTTCCGCCGATCGCCAACAAGACGATCGTCCGTCGGGGCCGCCAACCTTGCCGGGCCCGACGCTGCCAAACTTGTGCTAGCTGTCTCCATTCCATTGTTGGTGAGGGGTTCGGTTTGAAAGGTGAGGTCGGCGGCGATCGGCAGGATGAATAACCCTACCTTTCCCGTTTCCCCTCGAGTGTGCGTCATGGGTCTATTGTAGGCCGGTGGGGACGATCGCGTCCGTGTAATTGGGGACAATCATTTCAGTGCCCCCGTCAGTCGGCATTGTTTTCGATTAAATCTAAGGCGCGATCGATAATTTTGTCGCGATCGATCTGCCGTTCCAATTCTCCCACGTCGTAGCACCCCCCGGCAACTTCCAAGGAAGCAACGTTAACCGCTTGTCGATACGCTGCTTCTAAGACTTCTCGCAGTTCTTCCGGTTGCAAATACACTCCTTTGGTTTTGCGCCGCTTATTTTTCTCTTGGATCTCTAAAACGGAATTGCGAATGGAAACTTGCCACGATTTGGTGGATCGTCCTTCGGCTTCCTGTTTAATCAGGTGTAACAGCAACACTTTGGCGTGCGATCGAATGTTGTTAATTTTATCGCTACGGCTCATTTCTTCGAGATCCTCAACAATGGCGATCGCGCTAGGAATATCGCCGTGCAGCAATCGATCCTTGAGTTCGAGTAGTTCTTCCACGATCGCGTCTCCAGGCTAAAGGGTATCGTTGGTAATTAAATCTAAAGCGCGATCGATTATTTTATCGCGATCGAGCCGTTGTTCTAATTCTCGCACAGTGTAGTCTCCGCCTGCAACTTCCAAAGAGGCTTGATTGATGGCGCGTTGGTAAGCATCAACAAGTACCTGGCGCAATTCTGGGGAAGAGAGATAGAAACTCCCCGGCGATCGCTGGTTTTCGGAGCGAATTTCTAAGATCGAGTTGCGAATAGAAACGTCCCCAGATTTGGTGGTGCGATCTTCGATGTCTTGTTTGATGAGATGAACGAGCAAAACGACTCCATAACTGCGAATGACGCGGACGATCGCTTTTCTTCCCATTTCTTCGAGATCCTCAACAATCGCGATCGCGCTAGGGATATCGCCATGCAGCAACCGATCTTTGAGTTCGAGTAGTTCTTCCACGAGCGCGTCTCCAGGTTAAGCCGTTCCCATTCGGATCGTAGCGGGTGTCAGTGTCGCCACCGATCGCACTCCTCTCTAGTGTAGCAGGACGATCGCCGTGCTACAATTAGTGTAGCACTATTGCACTCGCTCCTCTTTGTCTTCGTGCTAACCCATCCGTAGCAATCAATTCCCATCAACAATTATGGCCGAACTCACCCTAAAAATCCCGGATGAATTGGCGCAACGTCTCGAACCGATACGCGATCGACTTCCAGACTTGCTGTATCAGTTGCTAGAGAAAATGCAGCCAAGTGGCGAAATTGTTGAAGGAGAATCGAGCCGCGATCGTGCTTTTAATGTCTACCAAGAAATTGTCAACTTTCTGGTTCGGCAACCAACGCTAGAAGAGATTATTGCTTTTAAGGTATCCTCACAAACCCAGAAACGCTTGCAGTTACTTCTCGATAAAAATCGCGAGTCGATGCTCTCTTCAGAAGAAATGGCAGAATTAGATACTTATGAGGAGTTAGAGCATTTGATGATTCTGTTAAAGGCAACAGCACATTCTCAAACTCGTCAATAAATGACTTCTCATCCAATTCCTGGATCTCTTCGCAAGCAGGTTATCGATCGCGCTTCTCGGCGTTGCGAATACTGTTTGATGCCACAAGACTTATCTGCTTACAGTCACGAAATCGACCATATTCTTGCCATAAAGCATGGCGGAAAAACAGAAACTAGCAATTTAGCTCTAGCCTGTTTGTTTTGCAATCGTTATAAGGGAGCGGATTTTGCCACCATTGACCTTGCTAGCGGTCGGATCGTACCGTTGTTCCATCCTCGTCGTCAAGTTTGGAAAGAACATTTTCAGCTTAGCAGTGCGAGAATTGCAGGCATAACTGACATTGGAAAAGCAACAGCAAGGTTACTGAAATTTAATGAAAGTAAGCGGTTGCGCGATCGTCAAATTTTAATGCGCCAGGGTTTGTATCCATAATACTATATTGCCATTGACTTAAATCCTGACAACACCAGTTTCGACAGGGTAGCAAGATTCCCATTTCCAGTGTCCCCTAGAGGTAAAAAAAATGGGACGAGTGACGACAACAATAACAGTAACGAATCATATCGACGAAATTCTCGCCGATCGCGGTTTGTGGGAACGCGATCGCGTTCGCTCCATTACCCTCACTAACGTTCTCGTAGATACCGGAGCGACCCGCTTGTGTTTGCCTGCCGAAATCGTGCGACAATTGGGATTGACCTTAGCAGGGGAAATTCGCGGACATACCGTTATTGGCAATCGATCGTTCCGTCTGTTTGAAAATGTGAAACTCGCGATCGCCGGACGACAAGGACGCTACGATTGTATTGAATTACCAGAGGGAGAAGAGGCGATCGTTGGTTTGATTCCCTTAGAAGATATGGGACTCGAACTAGATTTACAAGCGGCCCGACTTGTCACTTTACCCGATCGCGGCCGAGATAATTATCTGCGGGTTTAAGTGAGTTTATGCAACAACTCTGTGATATTATGAATCAAAGTCCCGATCGGGTGTAGCGCCCCGGAGAGATGCTACGATGGAAAACCGATCGCGCAAATTTAACATGAGGTGACACGATGGCACTGCTCGAGCAAATTGAAGAGTTCCAAGCTACAATGAACCAAGTCATGGAATTGGTAGAGGAAACCAAGGCTCTCGCGGGTAAAATTCCCGACGCATCGATCGCCGAAGCACCAAGACTGATGGAAGAAATTTTCGATCTGTGTGGCGATGGAGTTAGCAAACTCAACGCGGCGATCGGACAAGCAGAAGACATCCAAAATACTCTAGGACGATAATGGGACTTAACCAGGAGCGTGAAGAACTGCGATCGCACCTCAGCCGACTGTTAGAAACGGTGGCTGAGGCGAGAAGTCGTGCTGGCAATCTCCCGGATGTCAGTCTCTCCGAAATGTCGCGAGAAATAGAAACCGTACTCGAGCTTTGCTACGACGCGATCGACCAGTTTCATAAAAGTCTAGCACAAACCGAAGCGATCCAGTCAATTATCGGTCAAGGGTCTGACATTTCTAGTATAGTAGCAGTCCAAACTTGGACTGTACCTGCTACGAGTGGCGATCGAAAAGTGGAGAATATTCTCACGAAAACAGACAATGTAGAGCGAGAAGTCAATGCAAATTCAACCGGAATTTCAGTTAACAACGACAGCAATCTAGCCAACGAAATTCAAACACTTGTAGATGAAGGAGGAAAGCTGGACGAAAATCTCAGAGCGATGGCCAGCACCGGAGCGACAACGTTATCGGTATTGGTTTTTGTTTCCGGTATAACTGTAGGGGTCTTGCAAGAAGCGCCCGATATCATCGATATTATCAACCGGACGATACGATATCCTTACAGCGTGGTTGAAGGAAGTCATGGAACTGATTCAGATTTAGAAACTGCTTATACTTCAGAAGAAGAACGCAAAAGGGAAAAACGAGATAGCGACGCGAAGAGATCGCGGACTCCAAACAACGATCGCACTCGATAAAATTACCAACTCGTCTTAAAAAAGTGTTAATTGGGCTGACATTAGATTGCCACTTTGTGATACGCTCAGTAACGAGGCGAGAATAGAGGAGAGCGATCGATGGAGTTCGACTACGACCTAATCACCCTGGGAGCCGGATCCGGTGGCGTATCCGCATCGCGACGAGCCGCCGAGTACGGGGCAAAAGTGGCGATCGCGGAGCGAGAT
The DNA here is from genome assembly GCA_937121005.1 of uncultured cyanobacterium. Taxonomy (GTDB): domain Bacteria; phylum Cyanobacteriota; class Cyanobacteriia; order Cyanobacteriales; family Geitlerinemataceae; genus CAKZKB01. The sequence goes on from CAKZKB010000016.1 coordinate 5,174, forward strand.
CTGGTGGGGGGAACCTGCGTCATTCGCGGCTGCGTGCCCAAAAAGCTGATGGTTTACGCTTCCCACTTCTCCCATCATTATACCGATGCGGAAGGCTATGGCTGGAGTCCGGTGGAGCCGCAATTTAACTGGAACAAACTCACCGAAGCAGTTCGCAACGAGGTCATGCGCCTCAATGGAATTTATCTAAAAATGCTCGATAACGGGGGTGTCGATTTACTCAAAGGCGATGCTAAATTGGTCGATCCCCATACGGTGCAAGTGGGCGATCGCAAAGTGACCGGACGCTATATCTTAATTGCTGTGGGTGGTGAAGCCTTCAAACCCGATAACGAAGGCATGGAATACGCCGTCACCTCCCGCGAAATGTTCGACTTGCCCGAATTTCCGAAGCGGTTCGCTGTCATTGGCGGCGGCTATATTGGAGTCGAATTTGCGGGTATTCTCAACGGTTTGGGAGCCGAAGTAACGCAAATTATTCGCCGCGATCGCGTTCTCAACGGCTTCGATGGCGACTTGCGAACCGACATCCAAGAAGGGATGAAAAAGCACGGCATTCGTTTAATTAATAATATCGACGATAAGAGTTTGAAGATTGCTAAAACCGACGACGGACTGAAGGTAACGTTTAATGTTGGCGACAAAGAAGAGACGGTTACGGCCGATACGGTCTTGGCAGCCACCGGACGCAAACCCAACTTAGACGGGTTAGGATTGGACGCGGCCGGGGTGGAAACGGCAGGCGGCGCGATCGCGGTCAAGGCAGACAGCAACACCAGCCAACCCCATATTTACGCTGTCGGTGACTGCACCGATCGCCTCAATTTAACCCCCGTTGCGATCGCCGAAGGGCGGGCCTTTGCCGATACGATTTTCGGACACCTTCCCCGCTATCCCAGTCATAAAAATGTACCTTCGGCGGTCTTCTCCCAACCGGAAGGGGCGACAGTGGGCATGACTGAAGAAGAAGCAGTTTCGGCATTGGGCGAAAACGGTATTTTTATCTATCGCGCCCGCTTCCGTCCCATGTTCCAAACCCTAGCAGGGGGCGAAGACAAAGTGACCGTTAAACTTGTCGTCGATCGCACCACGCAGCGCGTTTTAGGCGTTCACATGGTGGGTAAAGATGCGGCCGAAATTATTCAAGGCATGGCGATCGCGGTGAAAATGGGAGCCACCAAAGCAGACTTCGATGCCACTGTTGGCATTCACCCCAGTACCGCCGAAGAATTTGTCACCCTTCGCAAACCGTCCAACTAACAAAAACTGCGCCCCCTTGAAGGGCGCAAGTGGTTTTTAGGTAGGGATAGGGAACAGACCCTAATACCTAAAACCTAAAACCTAGCGATCGGCACGCAGTCGGCGTTGACCGAACAAACCACCTAAACCGAGAACCATCGATCCGACGAGCATTCCCGGTTCGGGAACGTCTGTGGTGGTTTCATCAAAGTCGTAGGTCACTTGTAGGTCAGCGGCCGCTTTAGTATTAGCAAGTGCGAGAAAGTTACCCGGCCCGTCGATTTGGGTATCGAAGCCAGCATTGACCTCAAATTCTAAATCTCCCGATCCGACAAACATATCGAAGCCATCGTCCCCTGGCAAGAAGGACATTGTTGCGCTGTTGGATTCTGTACCAGAGACATTGACTCCCGTATAGGTCGTCCCCATGAAGTCAACAACAACCGGACTGTCATCGGTAATGTTGAGATTTTTCTCGAGTTCGAGTCCGATCTTGAGATCTTCATCAATTAGGTTGCCACTCTCATCGTTAAGAGCTAAGTCCCCTGCAACTGTTAGGGTATCAGCTTCGTCTGTCGGATTTTCGAGTCCCACAAAGGAATTGCTCAACAACTCCAGATCTCCAGAAAGGTTGAGGGTTACTTCCTGAAGCGTTCCTTGGCTGCTATCGAACTTCTCAACCATCAAAGGCGCATCAGTAATAGGAGTCGAAGTCAGAGGTAAGGAAGCTGATTTTGTCATTGTCGCCGCACGAGCGGTTCCGGTCGTTGCCAGTACGCCTGTTAACGTTACGGCGGCGGTGGTTAAATTGATAATGTTCTTAAGTTTCATACTTGTTGGGTCAATCCTTAATCAAAATTGCTGCTTGTTACTTCGATCTTAGAGAAATCTGCTAAGATCTTAAACAGATCGCAGCCTACTTTACCTAAACTCTATTTGAGCTTATCTATTTATAAAGTCCGTTTTAAGCGATATCTTTTCATCTATCTATAGCCACAAACCTACGAAGATAGAAACTATCACTTGCGAAACAGAAAGTGCCAAAAGAATTATTTCATTGGAAAGAATGACGGTTTGGTAATTGTCTACTAGGAACGCGATCGCTCCCAGAGGCAATGTGTTTTGCCGAACTCCGAGCAAATGTGTCACCATACGATACAGATCCTTACTGTTCGCGAATGCTTATGGCTGCTGGCAAAGATACCCTGTGGGAGCGCTTTCTCTCGCCGATCGTCCG
>CAKZKB010000017.1 GCA_937121005.1 uncultured cyanobacterium
GCCTCATGTAAAATGGAGGCGGAGCCTCCAAAGTGCGTTGCGTCCCGGAGGAACGCAACGAGGGGGGAAGGTAAGAATTTCGATCGCCGCAAACAAGATGAAAAATTGGTTGAAATGGAGCGAAACGAGACTGTTAGGAGTCGATCGCGCTCTTCTAAAGTCTATATTTTACCAACGGCTGGCGAAGTTGGCAAGCTGCGATCTTGCCACGCCCAAAATTTTGTTACTCGAGGCGCAACCGGAACGGTTTCTCGGTAGTTTGATGGCGGCGATAACGGCTGAGTGTTGGTTGTTTTTAGGCAATCCTCACTGGAGCGATCGCGATCGTCAATCCGTTCTAGAATATATTAACCCGGATGCGATCTGGAACGACACTGACTTAGATTTCATCAATGCTAAGTCGCCAAGCATGGGATTTCGCGATCGCGTTCCTAGTGTCAAAATTTGCATCCCCACTGGCGGAACCTCGGGTCAAATTCGCTTCGCGGTGCATACGTGGGAAACCTTAAGCGCTTCCGTTGCTGGATTTGCCGAGTATTTTGATACTGCGATCGTCAATTCCTGCTGCACGCTGCCATTGTATCACGTTAGCGGTTTGATGCAGTGGATGCGATCGCTGCTGACGGGGGGTACCTTGGCGATCGTCCCTTCCTATAAAAATTTATGCGATCGCGTTCCCGACAATTTCGATCCCGATCGCTTTTTTATCTCTCTGGTTCCCACACAGTTACATCGTTTATTACAATACCCAAATGTAGCGCAGTGGTTGTCTCGATTTCAAACCGTTCTGCTCGGTGGCGCACCTGCATGGCCATCTTTATTAGATCGAGCAAGAAAATATCGCATTCCCGTCGCACCCACTTACGGATCCACCGAAACCGCCTCCCAAATTGCTACTCTGAAACCGGACGAATTTCTGGCGGGACATGAAAACTGCGGTCGCATTTTACCTCATGCTGGTGTGACTATCTGCGATGAGAATGGAGAAGCCTTACCTGCGGGCAAAATTGGCACTGTCACCGTGCGATCGCGCTCTTTATTCCTCGGTTATTACGATCGCGATCGATGTACTTCTAACCTTCACGGTCAAACTGACATTCTTACCAACAACGATGACAAAAATTTTGTCACTGATGACTTAGGCTATTTCGACGATCGCGGCTACTTACATATCGTCGGCCGCAACAGCCAAAAAATTATTACTGGCGGCGAGAACGTTTATCCTGCTGCTGTCGAAGCTGCCATCCGATCCACCGATCTCGTTATCGATATTGCCGTTATCGGCATTGAAGACCCAGAGTGGGGGCAAGCGGTGACGGCGATCTACGTGCCAAAAACTGCCGCCATTTGCGAGCAAATTCTCAAAGCAGCAGTTGTAGAAAAATTGTCAAAATACGAGCAGCCCAAACGATGGATAAAAATATCCGCGATTCCCCGTAACGATCGCGGTAAAGTCAATTACAAAATGCTCCAAGAAATAGTAAACTAGGGGACGTTGAGCGGGATTTTTTTAATGGCTTGCCAAGCCAGACTCCATCCTTCCCTGGAAGTCTTCCCTTCCGCAAAGGCTCGCCTGTAAGCCTTGTAGAAAACATTGAGAATGTCTTGGGGAACTTGTTGCTGGATGTCGATCGGGAGATCTTCAGGACGTTCGTAATACTTCATGGCACTCCTCATTGATGGCGGCGTTCACACTCATAGCAAAACACACAAACCTGCAAGCGATCGTCGCTCTAAAGTTACAACTTATAAAGATTACAAGGTCGAGCTTAAGAATCGGGAAAACGAGCTAAAAATCTCTCTCAGTGGAGACGATCGCTGCCAACAGGCGAGAATTTTGTTACGCTTGTGACTGGGTAAAAAGCGATCGCTCCTTCGCAAGTGAGACGTATTTATTTTGACGCTATCGCTGCGGTGGGAGAGTCCAAATACTGACAGTTTGATAACCGGACGGCAAAATCGCGTTTGCGTTCTGCTACGAACTCGGTTAAGATATAGCGCGATCGCCTTTGTAAAAGCGGTCAAACCCCGCAACATCATTAGGGTTGGGAGGTTCTTCAAGGTGCGAGGAGTGAGTTCGATGACGATCGCCGATGGGATCGTCCCCGTTTCGACGGCGGCGACGGCGGCCCTGCTAAAACGTTCGATACCGGACGATTTGCCCCCCCAAATGTGGCCCGATCGCGATCCCGGTATCGCGGCGGATCCAGATGTCCGCGATCTGCGCGATCGCCTAGACGAGACGCTAACCCATGGCGACGGTTACGCGATCGTCCGCATGGAATCTTTAGTCGATCGTCCCTCTGACTTGGTTTCGGCGTTTTGGAACCTATTTGTGTCCTTGGGTCAACCCCTTCCCCAATACTCGACGGGGGAACGATCGTTTCAAGTCCGCGACGAAGGTGCGGCCCCCACGCGCAACCACTATTCGGCCACCAATCGCGGCGGCGGCTATCATACGGATGGCACGTTCTTACCAGAAACCCCGTTTTACGTGGGGTTGATGTGCGTTCGCCAATCCCTGTATGGTGGTGATTCGGTGCTGATCGATATTCGCAAGCTGCACCGAGAACTCCAACAGAACTATCCTCACGTTTTACAAGCCTTGGAACGCAGCTATCATTTCGACTGCTGCGGTCAATTCCCCGAGGTACAAACTCGCCACCAACCGATTTTAAGCCAGCGAGACGGACAGCCGTTCGTGCGCTATTTGCGCGGTTATATCAATACCGGACACGAAAAACTTGGCATTCCCCTAGAGGAGGAGACGATCGCGGCCTTGGATACCTTCGACGCATTGCTCGATCGCGACGAGTTCCAATGGACGTACAAACTGCATCCGGGGGATATGCTGGTTTTCAACAATACAATTATGCTGCACGGTCGCAAAGCCTTTGCCGACGACAAAGATAACAAAATGCGATCGCGGCGGTTAATGGTTCGAGTTTATGCGCGACAATATTAACGAGGGGTTACGCGCCACTCGGAGGGTAAAGGCAACGATGAAACTCGATCCCGCAGCCGTAGTGTCCGTTGAAAGTGTCTCCCGACTCTCCACCGCGCAAGCGACGCAGATCCGCGATCGCTTCGATCGCCTCGGGTTCGTGGTGTTGCGCGTACCGCCGTCGCCGCAACCGCGTACCGAATTTCTGGCCCTGTCGCGCTATTTTGGCAGCATTATCCATCACGAACACTCCGAAGCCGACGGTATCGTACCCGTGGCCCCACTCAACCACCATCCCGAATACGTCAACACCACCAACAAAGAACTGTTACCGCACACGGACGGTTCGTTTGCGCTCCAACCGCCGAAAGTCGTCGCCATGCAGTGCGAAGTCGCCGCCGCTTCCGGCGGGTTAACCACCTTTGTCGAGGCGCAATGGATCTACGAAACCCTCAAACAACGCGATCCTGAAGGTCTCGAGACCCTGTTTCGTCCCGACGCATTGACAGTCAAACGTAGCAACCGAGTGGCGACGAAGCCGATTTTTCAGCGTTGCAGCGATCGCGTGGAAATGGTGTTTCGGGCCGACTCCGCCGCGCGAGTGACGATCGCGCCACCTTGCGTCACTGCTTTTGAAACCATTAAAACTCTAGCGCAAGATCCGGCTAACCAACTGTGCTTTCAAATGCAACCCGGCGATATATTTGTGTTTGACAATACTCGCATTTTACACGGCCGCACGGCGTTTGCCGAAGGGGACGATCGTCGCTTAAATCGCTTGTGGTTCGATGGTAAACCCGAAGGCGAACCCCTGGAATTTGGGTTTCGAGATAGTTTCGATCGGGGTTTTGTGGTCAGTGGATTCTAACCCAACATTAACTCGATAATTTGACTTTCCGCAAAATCTAAAATCGAATGACCGAGAATATCTTGGATACAAGCCCCTGGCTTTAGACATGGGGTCTTAATTTTGAATTCTGAATTTTGCGGAAAGTCGGGGGCGTAGATTTTCTTCCCCCTGAACTTTTCAAGACCCAAGACGAATTTTGAATTGGAGCGTAGCGACAAGAGACTATCCCTTGCCGTCGGGCGTGGGGCCGTTGCCGATCGCGGCCAAAAAAAACGCTCGAGCCGAAACTCGAGCGTTGCCATCAGGGTGCATCTACTAAATAGACTATAGGACATGAGGGGTGTAACCCACCACCCTTCTTAACAAAACTTTACATTCTGCCCATCGAGAGAGGTTTGGGGCCAGGCGTACATCTCCCTTTCCCCCCGAGGAAATAGCGATCGCGAAATCTTTATCGAACAGGCGCGAAAGTCAATTGCAACTTTACGATCGCGCCGTCCCCGGTTGCTTATAATTGAGACAACAACGAAGACGGGGTGCATGACTTCGTGAAGTCACGAGTTCGGGTGAGAGCGATCGCAGCTTCAACCGAGCGATCGCCGCTTCAATAGAAAGTAAGCTACCCGACCTGATTCGAGCAAAAGCAATTATTCACTTGTCGATCGTCTAAAAATTCTGGAGATCAATCTGATGACCCCCCCTATCAACAAACTCTTAATTGGTGCTTCCGTTGCCATCAGCACGATGGCGGTGTCTGCTCCCGCCTTCGCTGGTAGCCTGACTGTGACAGATGTCAGTGGCACTCACCTCACCTACGAAAGCGATGGTACGACCACCTACTTAGGTAGTGACTGGCAATCGGCCCTCGACGGTTCGGGTAACATCGAACTGAGTGGAAGCACCTCCACCTCTGACGCTGCTAATATCAACAGTGCCACCACCCTGAGCGGTTATTTTGGCGATGTCACTGATAGCATCACCTTTAGCAGCCTCACTGTTAACGACTGGCTTTACAGCGGCCCCATCGACGGTTACAACAGCTTCGGACAAAAGTGGTTCACCGAAGCCTGGAACAGCACCGAAAGCGGCTGGCAAAGCTACCTGAAAAATCAAGCCAACAACCAATCTTTATCGCTGACGCAGGCTTACAATACCTTTAACTTCTTCCAAGGCTACAAACGCTTCAGCGATCCCAACGTCGAATCAGTGTTTCAAAACAGCGATGGCGACATTAGCTTCGATTTAGCCGGACACCTCAACCACGAAAGCGGTTTAGCCATGAGCGAAGTGGTGAAAGTGAGCTATAACGGCACGACCCAATATTTCTACGATTTCGGTCAGCCGACCGCTTCTGGCGTATATTCTGCCGATGACGGCGTTTCCCACACGGGTAACTACAACTTCGTTATCGAAGGTGCTTCTCCCACTGCTTCGGTTCCCGAACCCGCGATGATGTTCGGCGTGACGATCGTCGGTGGGGCGATCGCTTCCTTAAAACGTCGAATTCGCCAGTCGTAAAAAATTAGTCGATCGTCTCGCTTCTTTAGCTTTTGCTTTGGCCCTCTCTCCTGGCGGGAGAGGGTTTTTTCGTTGGCGATCGTGGTAAAGTAGGATGGGTATCGAGTCGATCCCGAGATCCATCCAAAATCTAAAATCTAAAATCTAAAATCTAAAATTGAAATGATTTCTCCCATCAAATTTGGTACTGACGGCTGGCGAGGCGTAATTGCCCGCGATTTCACCTACGATCGCGTCGCCCGCGTTGCCCCCGTCGCCGCTACCGTACTGGCCCAAAACCACAGCGATACAGGTACGATCGTCGTTGGCTACGATCGCCGTTTTATGGCCCGCGAATTCGCTCGCGTCGCCGCCGAAGCGGTACAGAATGCCGGGTTTGACGTATTGCTGTCGGAGTCTTATGCTACCACTCCCGCCTTTAGTTGGGCAGCACACGATCGCGATTGCCTAGGGGCGATCGTCCTCACCGCCAGCCACAACCCCGCCGCCTATTTGGGACTGAAAGTAAAAGGCGGATTTGGCGGTTCGGTTTCCCCAGAAGTGACCCAGCAAATCGAACTTAAACTGGGGGAAGATTTAACCGTATCTGACCGCAAAGGAACCTTAACCCACTTCGCTCCCTGGGAAAACTACTGCCATGACCTGCGCCAAAAAGTGGATATGCCCGCCATTTCTCAGGCGATTTCCTCTGGCAAATTAAAAGTCTTTGCCGATGTCATGCACGGCGCAGCCGCAGGCGGTTTAAGCAAACTCTTAGAACTCCCCGTCACAGAAATTAATAGTAACGCCGATCCCCTCTTCGATGGCGGCGCACCCGAACCCTTACCGCGCTACCTTTCCTGTTTGTTTCGTCACATTCGCAGCTACAGTCGAGAAAGCGATGGTTTGGCAGTCGGATTCGTATTTGATGGCGACGGCGATCGCATTGCGGCTGTCGATGGCGATGGCAACTTTTTAAGTTCTCAAATTCTCATTCCCATCCTGATCGAACATCTGGCCCAACGGCGGGGTTTAAAAGGCGAAATCGTCAAAACCGTAAGCGGTTCCGATCTGATTCCCAAAATCGCCAACCTCTACAACTTACCCGTCCACGAAACCCCCATTGGCTATAAATATATCGCCGATCGAATGCTAACAGAAGACGTTCTCATGGGCGGTGAAGAGTCCGGCGGCATCGGTTACAATACTCACATTCCCGAACGCGATGCCTTGCTGTCGGTGCTGTATTTGCTCGAAGCCATGATGATGTCAGGACAAGATTTAAGCCAATTGTATCGCAATTTACAAGAAAAAACCAGCTTTTTCTCACAATACGATCGCATCGATTTACCCTTGGCAAATATGGCGGTGCGATCGCGCTTGCTAGAAAAATTAGAAACCGATCCGCCTCAAGAAGTGGCCGGACAGGCGATCGTCGATGTATCTACCAAAGACGGCTACTAATGCCGCAGAGCCGACGATCGCTGGCTGTTGATTCGCTTTAGCGGTACCGAACCCGTACTCCGATTGTACTGCGAAGCCGCCGATTTAGAGCGCGTCCATCAGACATTGAATTGGGCGAAGAATTGGGCAGACTCTATCTAAAGGTAGAGCGCAATCTTAAGGGATTTGTAACATTGTAAGAGAAGCGCAGCCAGATATCGCACCTATACTGAAACAAGAAGCGCGATCGACGGCTGTTTGTATCGCACTCATCAATAGGAGAATCTCTTATGGTTGGCATTGCCGAAGCCCCCACAACCACCCGGCAAAATCCCCTCAGCGACGACGAACTGCGGCGAATGCACGCCTACTGGCGAGCCGCCAACTATCTAAGCGTCGGCCAAATTTATCTCCTCGACAATCCTTTACTTAAAGAACCCTTAAAACTCGAGCAAATCAAACCTCGCCTCCTCGGACATTGGGGAACCACGCCGGGGTTAAACTTCATTTACGTTCACCTTAACCGAGCCATAAACGATCGCGATCTCAGCGTCATTTATATCGCCGGCCCCGGCCATGGCGGCCCGGCCATGGTTGCCAACACCTACTTAGAAGGCAGCTATACCGAACTGTATCCGAACGTTACTCAAGATACAGAAGGGATGAAGAAACTGTTTAAGCAGTTTTCTTTCCCCGGTGGCATTCCCAGCCACGTCGCCCCGGAAACCCCCGGTTCTATCCACGAAGGCGGCGAATTGGGATACGCACTATCTCACGCTTACGGTGCAGCATTCGACAACCCTGACTTGCTGGTTGCCTGCGTTATCGGCGATGGCGAAGCCGAAACCGGGGCGTTAGCGACTGCTTGGCACTCCAACAAATTTCTAAATCCGGCGCGAGATGGAGCCGTTTTACCCATCTTACACCTAAACGGATATAAAATTGCCAACCCGACAATCTTTGCTCGCATGAGTCGGGAAGAACTGTCGCAGTTGATGTCAGGATACGGCTACAAACCCTACTTTCTAGAAGGGGACGATCCCGAAACCATGCACCAGCAGATGGCGGGAGTTCTCGATACCATGCTCGACGAAATTAAAGCCATTCAAGACGAAGCTCGCAGCAGTGGATTTCAGAAGCGACCTCAGTGGCCGATGTTGGTGATGAAAACACCGAAAGGTTGGACGGGGCCGAAGGAAGTTGACGGCAAGAAAGTAGAAGGATTTTGGCGATCGCACCAAGTCCCCCTCTCCGGTTTGGCGAAAAGTCCCGACCATATCCAAGCCTTAGAAGCCTGGATGAAAAGCTACAAACCCGAAGAACTGTTTGACGACAACGGGGCGTTAATTCCCGAACTGCAAGATCTGGCTCCGAAAGGCAATTTTCGCATGGGAGCCAACCCCCACGCCAATGGCGGTTTGTTGCTCAAAGATTTAAATTTACCCGAGTTTGAAAACTATGCCGTTCCCGTTAGCAAACCCGGAGCCGAAAGTGCCGAAGCCACGCGGAT
>CAKZKB010000018.1 GCA_937121005.1 uncultured cyanobacterium
CCCGGAAAGTACCACCACCGGATGTTCTGGAAATGTCTTTTCCCAGATTTGACCGGGGGTGCGTAGGGTTTCAGGATCGAGTCCTTTCGTTGCAGTGGCGATAATTGCCCCTTCTTTGAGTCCGATCGGTTGCAATTTGCGAGCCGTTTCGGCCACCCCTTTCATCGAAATCGCCGACAGCACAACATCCGCACCATCTACCACTTCTTCTAACGTTTCCGAACTGCTGCGAGACCACATACGGACATCGCGATCGCCTGGAGAAACTAGGGTCGATAGAGCCGATCCCCAAGCGCCTTTTCCTAAAATAGCAATGGTTTGAGTCATATCAATTCAACGAACAACGCATCAACGAACAACGAACAACGATCGAGTGAAAGGACATGGCATTGCAGCACTTTACCTGAGTTTCCCAACGAGAAGCTCGATCGCTCGATCGCGTTAGATCTAACCTTTATTTTTGACGAGCATCACTTCAATAATTTTAACAGCTAATGCTTCGGGCAACTGTAAAGCATGATAAAGATCGTCGAGCAGACCTTTTTCTTCATCCGAAAGGGCTCCATCTGCCAGCACCAGATCGGCAACGACGGCAAAGGTGGTATCGTACAGGTCGTGGGGCAAAGACTTCAATGCAGCATCGAATAGCGGCCCGGCACCTTGGCGTTGTAAAATGCCTAACAGTCGATCCATCATGCTCCGCATCACGTCTCCCGAATAGCTGCGAAATAGGTGCATTCGTCCTAAAGTGGTACTGAGGGCTCGAGCTTCGGCATCAGCCAAGTAGCCATCGGCTGCCACAGCAATTAGGGCGATCGCAGCAAATGCTTCGGCCGGCCCCAGGGTAATGGTACTCGCTTGGCGACCGACAGCAATTTTATCAAACAGACCCATGACGACAAGACTCCTTTGACGACAAACCGACTCAACGCTATTGTGACACATTTAGGCCCTATAGGTGTAAAATATCTCGCTAGATCTCCTCATCCATCGGGCGATCGCATCGAGTCTGCCCCGGCTTTACTTGTATTTGTTTTGTCTAAAAATTGGGTTGCAGTTCGAGAAGCGAGACCATTGCCAAACGTAATCTGCGATAATATTACCATTCGAGATAAGGGAAAACCGTTCGATATCCAAGCCTCCGGCTGAGTACCAACAGTATTGCTCGTTGCTCATTGTTCATTGCTCATTGAAATGACTCGATCGCCACGCCAATTTCTATTTTCTCTCCTCTTTGCTTTCGGTCTCGGTTTGGCCTTTTCCGAAGCCGCTTGGAGCGTTCGCGAAACCGTCGAACCCAGTATCGATACGGTGACAACATGGACACCCAATATCTGGCAAGCGATCGTTTTGGGAGCCGTACAAGGACTGACTGAATTTTTACCGATTAGCAGTACGGCTCACTTAAAAGTGGTTCCCGAACTGTTAGGCTGGGGCGATCCGGGAGTCAGCTTTACGGCCGCAATTCAGTTAGGCAGTATTGTCGCCGTTGTTTGGTATTTTTGGAGCGATTTGGTACAGGTTTTTCGCGGATCTTGGCAAGCGATCGCCAAGTCGGATTACGACTCTCCCGATTTTCGCATTGCCTTCGGGATTGCGTTAGGAACCTTGCCGATCGTCGCTGTTGGCTTGTTGGTAAAATATGTCTTTTTGGACTTTTACGAATCGACAGTGCGCGGTTTGGGGGTGATTGCGATCGTCTCCATTGTGATGGCAATTCTCCTCGCTTTCGCCGAACAAATGGGCAAGCGAGAGCGCAGCTTCGATCGCCTCAACGTCCGCGATGGCATTCTCGTCGGCATGGCACAAATGTTAGCATTAATCCCCGGTGTTTCGCGATCGGGTTCCACGATTACAGCGGCCCTATTTTTAGGGTTAGAACGGGCGACGGCGGCTCGATTTTCGTTCTTGTTAGGAATTCCGGCAATTACGCTAGCGGGGGTGTTGGAACTCAAAGGCGCGATCGAGGAAAGTGGGGGTGCAGGCGGGTTGCCATTGTTGGCGGGATTGATTTCGACTGTTATCTTTTCCTACGGCGCGATCGCCTGGTTGATCCGCTATTTGCAAACCCAAAATGCTTGGGTTTTTGTCTGGTATCGCTTGGCATTTGGAGCCGCAATTCTCATCGGCATGGGAGTGGGAGCGTTTTCGACATATTAGCGATCGATCCATTTTCTAAAACCTAAAATTCTAGATCCCAAAAAATTCCCTACGCCTGCGGGTGCGACTAGCAAGGTTAAACGGCTGACCGAGAATATCATGGATACAAGCCCCCGAATTTATTCGTGGAAAACCAACGCGAAGCATCCGTACAAGCCCCTGGCTTTAGACATGGGGTTTTTAATTCTGCGAAAAGTTGGGGGTGTAGATTTTCTTCCCCCCAAACTTTTCAAGACGAACTCTGAATTCTGCGGAAAGTCAGGGGCGTAGATTTTCTTCCCCCTGAACTTTCCAAGACGAATTCTGAATTGGAGCGAAGCGACTGACGTTAAACTCGTTTTGCAAACAATCTCTCGCTTGCTGGCAATCAATTTCGATTTGCCGCTTGAGGGCTTCTAAGGACTCAAATCGACTTTCGGGACGCAGAAAGCGGACTAAATTGGCAGTCAGGGTTTCGCCATAGAGATCGCGCCCCCCGGCCAGCAAATGGACTTCAATGGTGGGACGATCGCCGGCCACAGTGGGACGACAGCCAATATTGGCTACGCCGGGTAACCGATCGCCGCGCCCCAACTCCACCCACACCGCATACACGCCCCAACGGGGTAAAAACTTGCGCGGTGACACCTCTAGGTTGGCAGTGGGAAAACCCAGCTTGCGTCCCAATTGCTGACCGAGGACAACGGTTCCGCTGAGGTTGTAGGCCCGCCCTAGCAAGCGGTTGGCGCGATCGAGGTCGCCTTCAATTAAGGCTTGGCGAATGGCCGAACTGCTGGCCCGATCGCCCCCAGGGGAATACAGGGGGACGATCGTCACTTCGATACCCGAGTCGGCGGCGATCGCTTTGAGGTCAGCCGCCGTTCCCGTGCGATCGCGGCCGAAACAAAAATCCTCACCGATACTGATAAACCGAGTTTGCAGGCGATCGCGCAAAATCTGTTCGACGAAGGCTCGGGGGCTGAGGCGGGCCAGTTCCCGGTTAAAGGGTAACGCCACCACCCGTTCGATGCCCAACTGCTGCAACTGCCCGGCCTTCTCCTCGGGCAGGGTCAGCATTAAGTGGGGGCGACCGCTAAAATATTCGCGCGGGTGGGGAGCAAACGTCACCGTTGTCGGCTGCCAACCCTGCTGGCGACCGCAGGCGATGGCCGCTTCTAGGGTGCGTTCGTGGCCCCGGTGCACGCCGTCGAAATTCCCCAACGCCACTGCCGTCGGGCCGTCGGATTGGGTAGAATGGGTTATCCGCACGCGATCGCCGCTCATTAAGCTAGGAAGAGACCTCGATGGTGCTGGCGGGGCTGGAATTGGTATTCATGGGCGGCGATGCAACCAACTGGATCGACAGTCCCTCCCGCGCCATCAAACTGTTGGGAAAGGCCCGCGCCACCTGTTCGCCCACGTTGTCGAGAAAATCGTCATTGTGGAGGGGATCGTGATGGAAAATCACCAGCTTCTCGGCGCGGGCTGCTTTGGCCACTTTCACCGCTTCTTGCCACGTCGAATGCCCCCACCCCTTTTTACTGGTGGTCGGCGAGTGATATTCCTCGTCGGTGTAGGTGGCATCGTAAATCAGAACGTTGGCATTGCCAGCCAGCTTCAGCACGTTCTCGTCGAGGCGATCGGGAAAATGTTCGGTATCGCTGATGTAAGCAACGGCGTAGTCTTGCCAGTTGACGCGATAGCCCACCGCTTCGCCGGGATGGTTGAGCAGCGCCGTTTCCACGACGATCCCATCGCCCAATTTAATGGTGTCTCCGATGTCGATATCGTGAAACTCCAATTGCGCTCCCATCACTTGTAACGGTACGGGAAAATTGGGGTGCAGCATTTGGTCGTTGAGGCGCTGCTCGATGGTGGCCCCGTTGGGGGAGACGGCCCCGTAGACGTGAAAGCGGTTGCCCTTGATAAAGGCGGGGACGAAAAAGGGAAATCCTTGGATGTGATCCCAATGGGAATGGGTGAAAAACAGGTACGCTTCGACAGGGAGTTGGGAGAGTAGGGATTGTCCGAGAACGCGCAAGCCCGTACCGCCGTCAAAAATGAGGCGCTCGCCCCCAACGCGCATTTCTATGCAAGGCGTGTTACCGCCGTACCTCACCGTCTCCGCACCGGGACAGGCAATGCTCCCCCTCACGCCCCAGAAGTGAACCGTGAATTGGTCTTGAGTGCTAGCCATAGGTGGTTTTCGCATCGCTACGTGCGATCGTCGGTTCGTCAGTCGGGCCTGAGTGCGTTTCGCGGGAGTTGGAGATCGCGAGACACCCTGCGATCGCAGCCCGACCGAGTGGTTTTCCCGACCCGGCCGTACTGCCAACGGACTGCTCGGGCGAGAGCTACAACGCGCAGGCCATCGATCTCCGGATCGTTTTCCTAGCTTAGCAGTTTGCTTCCAAGTTGGCTCGCCCGAGTGCGAAAGGCTGCGATCGCGGGGGCAAACGCCCTCAACAGCGCTGCCCTACTCGCCAGCTTCGACCTGGCCGTCTTGGTCGAGCTTTTGCAGTTTCAGATGCTTGCGCCCCAGGCTGATTTCAAATTCATCGCCCGGTTGCAGGCCCATTTGTTTGGTATAGGCCGAGCCGATGAGCAAGTTGCCGTTGGACTGGACGCTGATGCGATAGCTGGCACTGCGGCCGCCGCGCCCGTTTGAGCCTTCTTTGCCGTCGAGCTTGATGCCTTCGGCTTCCATAATGGCGTTGTAGAACTTCATCATGTTGACGCGCTCTACTTCATCTTTGGTGACGGTGTAGTAACCGCACTCTCTGGCTTTTTCTTCCTTACTCAGGTCGCCTAACTCCTTAATTTTACTCAGGAGTTCTTCTCCTGTGAGGGGTGTTGGTTTCACGTTTTTTACCGTTGGTGTTTGAGAGGTTCCATGGTGACAAGCGAAGGGTGTAACGAATCGCTTGCCAGTCCATCGTACACGAAAGATAGCCATTTGCGATCGCGTTTGTCAAAAAAAATGCCAAATTTTTGAGAATCTTTACATCCATCGGTGGCAAAGGGGCGCGATCGTGAGAAGATAAAACCAACCCCTACCCCAATTGGAGGTGTTTGAAGGTGCGGTTAAAACTGACCGCTCGCGGACGTTACAGTATTGTCGCCCTGCTCGATTTAAGTGCGCGAGCCCGAGACGAACCGACTTCGGTAAACGCCATTGCCCGCCGCCAGCAGCTACCCGCTCCCTATCTCGAAAAGCTGTTGATTGCCATGCGACAGGCGGGCTTGGTACGATCGCTGCGCGGCCCCCAGGGCGGCTATCAATTAGCGCGATCGCCCGATCGCATCTATGTCGGGGAAATCCTGGCGGCGGTGGGCGAAACAGCCGCTACGGTTTCTCACCCGGATTCCCACGCTGACGGAGCCGAAGATTGGGTCGCCTTTACCCTGTGGAACCGCTTGCGCCACAACCTCGAAGAAGCCCTCTACCGCATCTCTCTAGAAGATCTGTACCACGACGCTCGCAGCCTGCAAGCGGCTCGCGGACAGCAGGCGAGTTTTGTCGTTTAGCCGTTCGTTCTCGCGCCGTTGCCCTTGATGTCGTTATAATGTTCGATGCGTTTTTAGCGGCCGATCCCCGTTCGGCAACGATGGTTTTGCTGCTGGCTGTTGTCCTCGATGCCATCGTTGGCGACCCCCTCTGGCTGCCCCATCCGGTACAGTTAATGGGAGCCGTCATTGCAACGGCAACCCGGTGGATTTTGAGGCGATTTTCCACTCCCACCGGACAAAGAATTGCCGGGGTTGGGCTCGCGATCGCCGTCGTTGCTAGCAGTGGGTTTGTGGCTGGATCCATCGTTGCCCTCGCTCGCCAACTGCATCCGTTGTTGGGTATGCTAGCGGCAAGCATCTTGCTGGCTAGCTGTTTTGCCGATCGCAGTTTGAGGGTTGCGGCCGATCGCGTTTTGCAGCCGACGATCGCCGGAGACTTAGACGCAGCGCGATCGCACTTATCCAACTACGTGGGGCGCGATACCGCAAGTTTGTCAGCCTCCGAAATTGGGCGAGCGGTACTAGAAACCGTTGCCGAAAATACCACCGACGGGATTACGGCTCCCTTATTTTATGCCATAATTGGGGCCTTTTTTCCAGCGATCGGCAGCGTTCCCCTAGCCATGGCCTATAAAGCAGCCAGCACCCTCGATTCCATGGTGGGATATAAAGAACCACCCTACACCCATATCGGCCGTGCCAGCGCCCGACTCGACGACATTTTAACCTGGCTTCCCTGTCGGCTCACCGTCGCCACCATTGCGCTGCTAGGTGGCAAACCGATCGCCGTTTGGCAAACCTGTCGCATCCAAGCCTGCCAAGATCCGAGTCCCAATTCCGGCTGGAGCGAATGTGCCTTCGCCGTCGTCTTGGGGGTACAACTCGGCGGCCTCAATTACTATAGAGGCGTTCCTAAATATAAACCTATTTTGGGCCGTTCCCAACGGGAAATTTCCCCGGATGTTATCTACCGGGCCTTATTTTTGAGCCGTACCTGCTTTCTGCTGTGGGTATGGGTGGGGGTAGCAGCCCTCTTTTGTCGCGGGCATTAGAGGCAGGCGATCGCGTTTTTTTGACATTTGCATAAAGATAGATTTGCACTCAACGCGATCGCCTGTTTTCTCGGCCGTTTTGTCCTCGAGTGGGCGATCTGACAATCTCGATAATCTTTACCTTAAACTTCCCTTAACTCAATAGCGTAGAATCTGCTGCAAAAGTCAAGTAATCTTACCGATTGTAAAGATGCTCTACAAAAGCTATACTTCAATGCAACTTATCAAACCTCTTGCGGTCAAAGCTGCAATGCCTTCGTTGGGTTCGTTCTTTACCATTCTGGCTACCTTTGTTTTGGTGTTGTCGCCTGTTTCTTCGGCTAGGGCGCAGAGTCCGTCTGCGAACCAAGACTCTAATGCAGCAAACCGCTCCGTTAGAATTGGCGATCGCATCTATCAAGTGACTGTCATCGACAACGAGACGGGAGAAACAATTCTCACTTTTGGATTGAGCAATACGTTTTCTGCTCGAGCATTTCTCATTGATGAAGGCGAAACCGTTGCCATAGCTCAATCTCTGTCTATGAATCCACCTTTTGAGGAGGTGACGACTTTTTTGGACATTGATACGGGTGAGGAAATTACTCGATTACCTGAAAGAGTTTATGGTTTCTCCGAAGATGAGTCGCTGCTAGTCACGCGAGCTCCTCAAGAGATGGCAATTCACTCATACCCAAGCCTCACACAGAGGTGTCGATTGACAGGAGAATATTGGGGATACCCAATCGGTAATCAATTCTCTCCCAACCATCGTTTTTTATTGGTTTACGTTTTTTCAATGGATATTGACATGAGGATGCCTACACCATCGACCGGAGAGGTTGGATGGTTTCAACTCTTCGACATTGAAGAGTGCGAGAAAGTTTCAGAGTTTCCAGAACGTTGGATTATCTCCGATCCTGTTTTCTCTGACGACTCGCGGTTCCTGTATCTGGGAGAAGGCCATGTTTGCCTTCGCGAAGGAATAGAGGACAACTGTCGATTTAACCTCTCTACTTACGAAGTTGAAACTTTTTGAACACTGTGTAACACCTGTAGTCACTGACCATGAAAACTCAACGAAACTTTGGTTTACAAAACTACTCTTTCTTCGGCGCAGTTTTGATGGCTTGTATCATTGATTTAGTGGCGTTGTCTGTTCCCTCAGCTAGGGCGCAGAGTTCGCCTGCGAATCAAAATCGTTCCGTTAGAGTCGATCGTGAACGGTTTCAAGTTCTCGTCATTGATGAGGAAACTGGAGAAACCATTCGCACTTTTAGCTTGGGAAACGCTTTTCCGCCCAAGCCTTTCTCATTGACAGAGGGAATACTAGGGTAGGGCTATTGTAGCAAAATGCCCGAGTTGTGCCAGATACCAAAAACCCCGTAAAGCTGCAATTGAGCCTTACGGGGTAAAATGTTGCCAATAGTTGCTTTACACAACCACCAGCCAGTCGGGATTAGAACTTGAAGGTCGTCCGAATCGTGGTCACGATGATGTCATCGTTGTCGTCGCTGCTTTGCGGGTTCATAATCCAGAACGCGCCGGGAGTAATGGCGATGTGGTC
>CAKZKB010000019.1 GCA_937121005.1 uncultured cyanobacterium
GGACGGTCAGTTGTTGGCCGCGAGCAGCTACGATGGTAAGGTGCGACTCTGGCAGTGGCCGGGGGGCGATCGCGTTGGCGAACTGACGGGAAACGGTAAGGCGATAACGGCCATGGCTTGGGCGGGGAACGATATGCTAGCGGGGGGAAGCGGCGACGGAACTCTCTATATTTGGGATCCGCAACAGAGAACGAGGCTAGCAACCCTATCGGTCAGTGGCGGGGCGGTGATGGCGATCGCGTTAACGGCTACGGGCGATCGGTTATTGGCAGGATGTACTGATGGGACGATCGAAATTTGGGAACGGCAAGGGGATAATGGCTGACAATTAATTCCCCTTCGGCGGTTCGTTCCACTTGTAGATCGGGGTTTTCTTGGCAGAAACGATCGAACTTATCGGCGTTAAAAATGGTGGTTGTGAGGTTTTGCATGACAATTGCAGCATTTTTTGTTGTTATCGATTTTTGTGCGATCGACTCTAGAATTGCGGTTATCAGTTTCCATAGAATGTAATGATTACAAAAATGATAGCACGCCCAACATCCTGTTTGCTACTAGGAGCGTCTCGCTCTCGATCGCCCTCTAAATTGTTCCCAAAGCGATCGCGATCGCAGTTTTGCCCGATCGAGATCGCATCGAAACTCGATCCAGTTCACTCGTTTGTAGGGGGATCGATCGCATAAAGTTTTTGTAAAGTCGGTCATAGTGGGGTGTAAGGATCTGTATGGGTTGCGATCGAGTGATGACCAAACCCCAAGTCGCCCTAATTCCGGGTGCAATTTCTGAAATTTTGGCTTCTGCGGCTGAAACCGGGCAAATCGCCATTGCCGATCGCTACGGTTTGATGGCGGCGGTGATGGACGAGTCCCTTGGCGAAGACGATCGTCGCTGTATCGATCGGTTGCTGCGATCGATCCAACGGGGACGAATTCGCGTGGTGAACGATTTGTGCGTGAAAGCCAAGCTCTAAATTCCATAATTTGTAGTAGGATAACGAATAGAGACCGAACGTAGCATCCCTCTATTTTTCATGGCCAACCGCCTCGCCAACACCCAAAGCCTCTACCTTCGCAAACACGCTGAAAATCCCATCGATTGGTGGCCCTGGTGCGACGACGCGATCGCCACGGCCCGCCGCGACGACAAACCGATTTTCCTCTCGATTGGATATTCGAGTTGCCACTGGTGTACGGTGATGGAAGGGGAAGCCTTTTCCGACGATCGCGTGGCGCAATATTTGAATGCCAACTTTTTACCCATTAAGGTCGATCGCGAAGAACGCCCCGATCTCGACAGTATTTATATGCAAGCCTTGCAAATGATGGTGGGGCAAGGGGGCTGGCCGCTCAATATCTTTTTACTGCCCGAAGATCTCGTTCCCTTTTACGGCGGCACGTATTTTCCGTTGCAGCCGCGTTACGGACGGCCGGGCTTTTTAGAAGTGCTACAAAAGCTGCGCCAATATTACGATATCGAAAAAGAGAAGTTGCAGGGGATCCGCGATGAAATGCTCGCAACCTTACAACAATCGGCCGCGATCGCGGTTGCATCGCCAGAAACCATGCCCCTGGACGGATCGCTTTTATTGCGCGGTTTAGAAACCAGTACGGCGATTATTTCTGGGGGAGGATTTGGCAACAGTTTCCCGATGATTCCCTATGCAACTGTGGCGTTGCAAGCAACATTATACAATTACGAGTCCAAGCACGACCCTCGACAGGTTGCCGAACGCCGAGGTCTCGATCTGGCATTGGGGGGCATTTTCGACCATGTTGCGGGTGGGTTTCATCGCTACACTGTCGATCCGACTTGGACGGTGCCCCACTTTGAAAAAATGCTCTACGATAACGGTCAGATTTTAGAGTATTTGTCCGATTTGTGGGCAGTAGGAATCCAAGAACCGGCCTTCGATCGCGCTGTGGATTTAACCGTAGAATGGTTGCGGCGCGAAATGACAGCACCCGAAGGGTATTTTTATGCCTCTCAAGATGCCGATAGTTTCGTCACTGGCGAAGAACGCGAACCGGAAGAAGGCGCGTTTTATGTCTGGAGCGATGCGGAGTTACAATCGGCCCTCGATGGGGTAGAATACGTGGAATTGCAGCAGCAATTTACCGTCAGTGGTGCGGGGAATTTTGAGGGTCAAAATGTCTTGCAGCGACAAGAAGCTGGCGAAATCAGCGACACCTTAGAAACTGCACTGGCGAAACTATTTATACTGCGCTACGGCGCACCGCCAGAAGAGGTGAAAACCTTTCCACCCGCGCGGAACAATGCCGAAGCCAAACAGAAAAAATGGCCCGGACGCATTCCGGCGGTGACTGATACGAAAGGAATTGTCTCTTGGAACGCGATCGCCATTTCTGGCTTGGCGCGATCGGCGGCGGTATTCGGACGATCGTCCTATTTAGAGTTGGCGCGATCGGCGGCAGATTTCATTTTAGATCGTCAGTGGATTGACGATCGTCTCTATCGGGTTAACTACGAAGGCGAAACCTCCGTTTTGGCACAGTCAGAAGACTATGCGTTGCTAATCAAAGCCTTACTGGATCTGTACGAGGCCTGTTTGGCATTTGGGGATGCTGAAGCCAAAACCTATTTTCAAAAAGCCATGGACGTGCAGGCTGAATTTGACGAGCATCTCTGGAGTATTGACTTAGGTGGTTATTTCAATGCGGCCAGCGATGCTAGTGGCGATCTTATCGTCCGCGAACGCAGTTACATGGATAACGCTACGCCATCAGCAAACGGGGTGGCGATGGCTAATTTAGTTCGCCTGATGTTACTAACGGGGAATTTAGACTATCTCGATCGCGCTGAAGCGGGGTTAAAAGCGTTTGCAGTGGTGATGGAAAAATCGCCGCAAGCCTGCCCGAGTTTGTTTGGAGCCTTAAACTGGTATTTGAATGCGACGCTGGTGCGGACAACGACGGGAGAAAGTGCGTTCGTTCAGCAGCAATATTTCCCGACAATGGCGTTAGTGGACTATCCCAATTTGCCGGATAATTCTATTGCCATGGTCTGTCGGGGGTTGGCCTGTTTGGATCCGGCCAAGGATCGCGATCGCATGGTGGCGCAAATTCAAAAGTGTCAGACGCGATCGGGGATCGCAAATTAAAAATTAGAAATTAAAAATTAAAAATGAGGATCCTGTTTTTAATTTCGCAGTTTTCGCACTGGAGCGATCGGCGGACTTCTTTGAGCGATCCATATCAAATCTCATTCGGATCGATACCCAGTTCTTGCAATCGTGCCGCCAAGCGATCGGCCCGTTCTTTTTCTTGCTCGATCCGCAGCCGATCTAACTGACTTTGCTCCCACCCCGTTAACAATAGATTACCCTCAGTATCCCACCATCGCAACCATTGCTGAGTCTGGTTTTGATAGCGACCGTGCCACAATCCTAACTCTACCCCCATAGGTTCGATCGGATAGTGACCGCGATCGTTGGGAGTCATTTTCTCGTAGCTTCCGCTCACTAAAGTATACACCTCCAGTTTACCCGTGCTGATGACAAAAATACCGTAGTAAGAAATGTGAAGGATATTTTCGTACACCCAAAACTTACCCGGACGCTGGCCTCGTTCCAAATTAGATCGCGACAAAGGGGTTTTGTCTCGTTCTTCGTCTCCGTTTCCACTGGCAAATTCTAACGCGATCGTCGGCGACATAAACTCTCGCCAATAGACGTAAGAACGGCGAATTTGACCGTCTAATTCGGGGGGGACATTGCCGACATAAAACCAATCTGGGGCTTCGGCCCCCGCTTCGGGGGGATTGGTTTCGCGCCAATAAATGCCGCAATCTTGTCCGATCGCGTATTGTCCGTCGGGATGCAGTTGCTCTAAAATAGGGGCGATCGAATCCGTGAGTAGAATGCT
This sequence comes from uncultured cyanobacterium, assembly GCA_937121005.1. Taxonomy (GTDB): domain Bacteria; phylum Cyanobacteriota; class Cyanobacteriia; order Cyanobacteriales; family Geitlerinemataceae; genus CAKZKB01. Next base: position 3,882 of record CAKZKB010000019.1, read on the forward strand.
TTGTGGATGTTCCTGAAAGTTCTTCACGAAAGTACCATCGGATTCGGGTAACTGGGTATGGTCGGGAAATGGAGGCGGGAGAATAACTTTTTGCTGGCTTTGAGTCATTTCAACGAACAACGAGCAACGAACAATACTTCGGGATGAAGCCGGAGGCTTGGATATAACGAACGGTTTTTATTTATTATACACGCGATCGGTTCTTTTGGTGTAGGTTGGGTAGAGGAACGATACCCAACGCCATCACGCTTCGGTTGTTGGGTTTTCATGCTTCAACCCAACCTACAAAATTTCGGCGATCGCAGATGAAAATGCAGCAACTAACACTATTTAACAATTTTGTTTCCGATATCCCCAAAACTGAAGGGATCAAATACGCCGGATCGAAGTTAAAACTGCTTTCCCATATTTTGAAGCTGGCAAAGAAGGTAGAAGCCAAAACAGTTTTAGATGGGTTTGCGGGGACGACTCGCGTCTCTCAAGCATTAGCCAAGTTAGGATATCATGTTGTTTGTAACGATATTTCTGTGTGGTCGGAAGTCTTCGGAACCTGCTATCTCCTCAACCAAAAACGGCCGGAAGAGTATAAAGAATTAATTGACTATTTAAATGCTGTCCCGCCAGTTGATGGTTGGTTTACCGAAATGTATGGCGGCGATGCAAATGATGGCTGTGCGGTAGGAGAAGATGGACTTAAGAAATTGTGGCAACGTCATAACACGCGCAAACTTGATGGCATTCGCCAAGCGATCGATCGCCTCAATCTCGACAAGGTAGAAAAAGCCGTCGCCTTAACCAGTTTAATTTTAGCACTCGATCGCGTCGATAATACTCTCGGACATTTCGTTTCCTACCTCAAAAAATGGTCGCCGCGTTCCTACGATCGCCTGAGACTAAAAGTGCCTGCGGTTTGGACAACTGCTGGCGAACATCAAGTCTTTCGAGGTGATATTTTTGACTTACTTCCTCGCATTTCCACCGATCTGGCCTATTTCGATCCGCCTTACGGGTCGAATAACGAAAAAATGCCACCGTCGCGAGTTCGCTATGCTTCATACTATCACATCTGGAAAACAGTTTGTCTGGGCGATCGTCCCCCGGTGGTGGGAAAAGCCAAACGCAGACAAGATACCGCAGATACTGTCGCCGCTTCTATTTTTGAAGAATTTCGCCAGAATGAAGAGGGAAAATATATCGCCGTCGCCGCCATCGATCGCCTCTTGCGATCGGTCAATTCTCGCTGGATCGTGCTATCCTATAGTTCCGGTGGGAGAGCGACTGCGACCGAACTCAACGATGTCGTTCAGAAAAACGGTCAATTGCTCGATATTGTCGAAATCGACTACAAGCAAAACGTGATGGCAGGTATGAAATGGACGCACGAATGGTTGCGAGACGCAGAAAAACCCAATCGCGAGTTCTTGTTTTTAATTGAAAAAACCTAAAGTTTTAGCTGTAAGTATTCAGACTCGCGGTCAAGATATCCCCTAGTTTTTCATTAACCCCAAAATCACGATCGCGAGGATCCACAATAGGGGGTGTCTTTTTCCCTATCCCCCTCGAAAGCCCTTGACTTTCTTCAGCAGTTCGATTAAACTATTCATTATTAGCTTATGGATAAGCGATCGTTTCCATTTTACGCCCGAGCGATCGCTTTTTATTTTGGTAGCTGGTCATTGGTTAATGAATTCTATCGACTTGGCATTCGCGCCCGCACTGAAACTCGCTTGTCTGATTCGCCAAAAAGAGATTTCGCCGTTGGCGTTGGTAGAAATCTTTTTAAGCCGCATCGATCGCCTCGATCGGCAGTTGGGGAGTTACTTTTTTGTGGCTACTGAAAGCGCGATCGCCGATGCCACTGCCAAAACTGAAACCCTGGCCAATTACCAAAGTACCGACGAATTACCTCCTTTTTTCGGCGTTCCCATCTCGATTAAAGACTTGCAACCCGTCGCTGGAATGCCTCATACCTTCGGGGTTGCAGCACTCAAAGATAACATTGCCGATCGCGATAGTGCTTTGGTCGCCAAACTCAAACAAGCGGGCTTTATCCTGTTAGGAAAAACCGCCACTTGCCAACTGGGAACTCTTCCCTATACCGAACCGCCGGGATTTCCTCCGGCCCGCAACCCCTGGAACCTAGACTATACTCCTGGCGGATCCAGTGGTGGGGCGGCAGCGGCCACGGCGGCGGGGTTGTGTCCGGTGGCCCAAGCCTCCGACGGCGGCGGTTCCATTCGGGGGCCGGCCGCTTGCTGCGGTTTGGTGGGTATCAAACCTTCGCGGGGCCGGGTTTCGGCGGCCCCTTTGGGGGAACGGTTCGGGGGCCTTGGAGTCTGCGGCCCTCTGGCCCGAAATGTGGCTGACGCGGCGGCGGTTCTCGATGTCATGTCGGGGTACGTGGTTGGCGATCCCTACTGGTTGCCC
>CAKZKB010000020.1 GCA_937121005.1 uncultured cyanobacterium
TTATTGTCTACAAACCGAATACGAGCCGCTACTAAGCTCGGAGGTAGGGTGGGCATTGCCCCACCCTACTCTATTACTATTTGCCTCAATTTCTAGGATGGCTCAACTATCTGAAGATGAAAAGTGGTATCGGGTCAGTTTTCGTTTGATTGGCGACGCTTTGCCCGTTGATGAAATCGAAGCAAAGCTAGGTATTGTACCTTCCTCCATCGGGAGAAAAGGCGAACATATCCGAGGAAACCCTCGCTATGCTAAGCATCAAACAAATGGAGGGCGATGGAGCTATCCTGCTGAACCCACTGTGCCTTTTGAGAAACAAATTACGGAGTTATTGAATGCGATCGATCCGAAAAAAGACGCACTACTCGAAATTCTTGCTCTACCTGAAGTTGAAGGAGAACTGTTTCTTGGCTTTAGCTCGGGTAACGGTCAAGGCGGCGCATATTTCTCTCCTAGTTTATTGCAACGTATAGCAGATTATGGCTTGTCGTTAATGCTAGATTTATATCCAAATTCTGGATTTCATCTACCAGTTGGTAACGAAAAGATGTCCGATCCAATAAAACTGATGCAAGTTGTCGGTATTTTTGAAGTACCTCCTATAGCTGCGATCGAGGAAGAAGATCCCTGGAGGTTCCGCGTAGAAGTATTACAAGAATATCCTTCTGGTAAATATATTCCTGAAATCTACAGATGGGAATCTTTTAGAGTGCAGCCAACCTTTCCTACAAATGAAGATGGAGATAGCATAAGCGAACTCGCAGATGACAATTTTTTAATCGAAGATGTAGGATTTAGTTCTGACGATCGCGATCTTTCGGGGAATTCAGTAGAAGAGGTTTTAGAAAATGTACTCGAAATGCTTAAGGAAACTTTTCAGATCGGTTCGTAAGGTCAAACTGGCTTTGCAAGAACTGGTGCGATCGCGTCGCAAGAAAAACCTACCCGATCTGGTGGGACAAATTCAATTTGCCCCGGATTTCGACTATAAAGCCATGCGCGAAACTCGTCATGCGAGCGATCGCGCCATCGAATTGGATCGATATCGGCCGCGATCGCGAGACTTGACAACCAGTATTGAGGCAAGTTATCATAGTTGGTAATTTACGTCCAATATGGATTGAAGCGCGTACAGTGTCTATTGTAATTGAATGGGTTCAGAAGTGGGGTAGCAAACTTACTACTCAGTTTCATAAGCTGTTAGTTATGCAAGATGGGAGTGCTTTACGTTCCCATTCTCAACCATCTCGCGAACTCACCCTTGACTCCCTACTTGCTGAAGTGACTGAGGATAACTTGCATGAGGCAATAGAAGAAACAGATGGAGTAGGGTTAGAGAGGTGGTGAGTCGGTATGTACCTCAACGCGGTGACGCTGTTTGGCTTGACTTCGATCCTCAGAGGGGTCGCGAACCAGCCAAGAGGCGACCTGCGTTTGTTATCTCCCCAAAATCTTATAATCAGAAGGTCGGTTTGTTTCTTATTTGCCCGGTAACTAGCAAAAAGAAGGGCTATCCATTTGAGGTAGAGATTCCCAATGGTTTCAGCGTATCAGGTGTGATTCTATCCGACCAAATCAAAAGTATGGATTGGAAGGCACGAAATACGGCTTTCATTTGCTCTTTACCCAGGAGTGTCATTCAACAGGTTTTGGAAAAGGCGAAGACACTTTTGAGTGAGCTATAACCTGTTCGATCGCGCCGGACAAATTCAGTTTATCCCAGATTTCGACTATAAAGCATTGCACGAAACTCGTCATGCGAGCGATCGCGCCATCAGTTTGGATTCATGTCGGCCGCGATCGCGATAATCCGGTAAAATGATATGAGTTTCGATGAAGCTGCAAAAATGGATGACATTCTGACTGTTAATCAAATGGAGAAGCAATTCTCGTCGGAATGGATCTTAGTTGCCGATCCAAACACCGACGAAGCCTTGGCCGTACAAAGCGGCAAAGTGTGCTGGCACAGTAAAGATCGCGATGAGGTTTACCGAAAAGCCTTAGAATTGCGTCTTCAGCGTTTTGCGATCCTGTACGCCGGTCAGATACCTGAAAACACGGCGGTTGTACTGTGAGTTTCCCATTCGATCCGAAACGAGGATTGATTATTGTCGCTACTGAAGTGTGGGGCCCGACGGGTAGCGCCGTTCTACGCTTTGCCTTAGATACAGGTGCAACAAGTACAATTGTTAACGTGGGGTTACTGGTCGCGATCGGCTACGATCCTGCACTGGCACCCAATCGTATTCAGATTACTACGGGAAGTGGGATTGAGTTTGTGCCTCGTGTTATAGTGAGTCGCATTGTGGCACTGGGGCAGACGCGGACTAACTCTGCCGTACTTGGTCACACTTTACCGCCTAGTGCAACGGTTGATGGGTTGCTTGGTTTAGACTTCTTTCGCAGACAGAAGTTAACGCTTGACTTTCGTCAAGGTCGAGTCATGTTGGACTAACAAACATCGTATAGAATAGTAAAATAGCCCGTCAACTCCGAGTGCCGATGAGTGCCCCAAGTCCCTTCCTGCAACGACTCCACAGCGACGATCGCCCCGTCATTGTCTTCGATGGCGCGATGGGAACCAACCTGCAAGTGCAGAACCTCACCGCAGACGCTACGGAGGAAATTCTCATTATTGACTGAGTGTGTCGCGCCTAGACCTTGTGTCGTCTATAATAGAAATTGAGAGCGAGAAGATTCGGATCGATCGCCCCCCACTTAACAAGATAATCCCATGTCAACGGCAACTGAACTTCAGTATATCTGCGATGAAGCGGGAGAAACCGTAGCGGTTATTGTCCCTATCTCATTGTGGCGAAAAATTTCCTCTCAGCAAATGGAGTTACTTTTAATCGAAGGTTTAGATAGTGGCGACCCTATAGAAGTAACAGAGGAATGGTGGAATGAAAAACGCGATTTCCTCAAGAGGAAATTAGGTAGCAAGCCGCAATGACAAGGCAAATTTTTATTACTCCCAAGGCAAACGAAGATTTAGATAACTATTTTGCCTACATTGCCGAAAATAATCCTAATGCGGCGTTACGCTTTTTCGATGCTGCTCGCCAAACCTTTGCGAATTTAGCCAGAATACCGGGAATGGGAAATCCGTATTCAATGCGGAATCTACGTTTGCAGGGTTTGCGAAAGCGAGCGATCGCGGGATTTGAAAATTACCTGATTTTTTATCATAATGATGAAAGGATTGACATTTTGAGAGTTTTTCATGCAGCGAGAGACATTAAAAGTATTTTGGAACGAGATATTGATGAAATGGAGGACTGAAAATGTGACGCGCGATCGCGTTCTATATTGCACTTGGTTTGCTGCTATCAAGTCAACATCGTAAACTGTTAGCATTGTTTACCTCACTACAAAGAGGTTTCATGCGTTCCCAATATTGTTCTTTTGGGTTTGTCCGACGTTGATGTTTCACAGTTGTTACCGGGAGAGCATTCCGAAAGGAGTCAAGAATATCTACTGGTCTTCTGTTCCGCGATCGCCCCAATACTGCCATCATCGTATAGAATAGTAAAATAGCCCGTCAACTCCGAGTGCCGATGACCGCCCCCAGTCCCTTCCTGCAACGACTCCACAGCGACGATCGCCCCGTCATTGTCTTCGATGGCGCGATGGGAACCAACCTGCAAGTGCAAAACCTCACCGCAGAGGATTTTGGCGGGAAAGAATACGAAGGATGCAACGAGTACCTCGTGTTCACCAACCCGGAAGCAGTGGCGAAAGTGCATCGCGGCTTTTTGGAAGTCGGTGCAGATGTCATCGAAACCGACACCTTCGGCGGTGCGTCGGTGGTACTCGCTGAATACAATTTAGCCGATCGCGCCTACGAACTCAACAAAACGGCCGCAGAACTGGCGAAGGGAGTTGCAGCAGAGTTTTCCACACCCGAAAAACCTCGATTTGTTGCTGGATCGATCGGCCCCGGTACGAAACTGCCGACATTGGGACATATCCCTTACGATACCCTATACGATGCCTATGTCGAACAAGCAGAAGGGTTGTTCGATGGTGGTGTTGACTTGTTTATCGTCGAAACCTGCATGGATGTTTTGCAGATTAAAGCGGCGTTAAACGCGATCGAAACCGTATGCGAACGCAAAGGCGATCGTCGTCCGATTATGGTTTCGGTGACCATGGAACGTCAGGGAACGATGCTGACGGGTTCGGATATGGCAACGGCGCTGGCAGTGTTAGAACCCTACAATATTGATATTTTAGGACTCAACTGCGCCACCGGGCCGGACTTGATGAAAGATCACGTTCGCCACCTTTCAAAGAACTCGCCGTTTGTGGTTTCTTGCGTCCCCAATGCAGGTTTGCCGGAGAACGTCGGCGGACAAGCGCACTACAAACTCACGCCGATCGAGTTAAAAATGGCATTGATGCACTTCGTCGAAGATTTGGGAGTGCAAGTCATCGGGGGATGTTGCGGAACTCGTCCCGAACACATCGCGCAGTTGGCAGAAATTAGCAAGACGCTAAAACCTAAACTGCGCCACCCCGAATACGAACCGTCGGCGGCTTCGATTTACATGACGCAGCCGTACAAACAGGATAACTCATTTTTGATTGTTGGCGAACGTCTCAACGCTAGCGGTTCTAAAAAAGCGCGAAAACTCCTCAACAAAGAAGACTGGGATGGCTTGATCGCGCTAGCGAAATCCCAAGTCAAAGAAGGGGCTCATATTCTCGATGTCAACGTGGATTACGTGGGACGCGATGGCGTTCGCGATATGCACGAGTTGGTCTCTCGTTTGGTCAATAATACCACATTGCCGTTGATGTTGGATTCGACGGAATGGGAGAAAATGGAAGCCGGGTTGAAAGTTGCAGGCGGTAAATGCTTGCTGAACTCCACCAACTACGAAGACGGCGAACCTCGGTTCTATAAAGTTTTGGAACTGGCGAAAAAATACGGTGCGGGTGTGGTTGTCGGAACCATTGACGAAGATGGAATGGCACGCACGGCGGATAAAAAGTTTGAAATTGCCAAACGCGCTTACGAGGCGGCGATCGAATATGGGATCGCGCCTTACGAACTGTTTTTCGATCCGCTAGCGTTACCCATTTCGACGGGAATTGAAGAAGATCGCGCCAACGGAAAAGCCACCGTTGAAGCCATTCGCCGCATTCGCGAGGAACTTCCCGACTGTCACATTATTTTAGGCGTTTCTAACATCTCCTTCGGGTTGAACCCGGCGGCGCGACAAGCGTTAAATTCGGTGTTGTTACACGAAACAATGCAGGTGGGGTTAGACTCGGCGATCGTCAGCGCTAGCAAAATTTTACCCCTAGCCAAAATCGATCCCGAACATCAAGAACTCTGTCGGGACTTGATTTACGATCGCCGCCAATTTGA
>CAKZKB010000021.1 GCA_937121005.1 uncultured cyanobacterium
TTTTGTTCGCTACGCCGACAAGCCGCAGCAGCATAGTTTTTGGCAATTGGTTGGCGAGGAAATGCAGTCTCGTCTCGGTTCTCAACCCGTGTGGCTGAATACAGCCGGAGGCGGCGTTTCTTGGCTGCACGTTCGTCTCGACGATCGCCCTAAGTATTACGGTTATACGCCTTACAAGTTACTAGATTCAATGAACAATGAACAATGATATCAGATTCGGTAGAACAGTTACAGTGTTTGTAGGAAGTCTTTAGGTTTTAGGGGAATCCGGGAATTGGGGAATCGGTGTCAGTGCCCACTTAACTCCTTGCCCCCTCCCTAATACCTAATACCTAATACCTAATACCTGTTTCATCCGTCATCCTTTTGCGATACAATAAAACTATCGAGAGAGAATTAGATTCGGGGGATCGTTGCAGATGTTGCCGTCTTTTCGTCAAAAGGAGTTAGAAAAGTTCGTGCGCCAGTTGGGGTTATCCGACTTGGCGAGAGTGGATTGGGAATTGCTCGATTTAGCCCTTACTCATGCTACCGTTTCGAGCGATCGCAACAACGAACAGTTGGAATTTGTCGGCGACGGCGTGCTGCGCTTGGCCATCGCCCGGTTTTTATGGGATAATTATCGTCATGTCTCCGTTGGCGAGTTTACAGCCATTCGTTCGGTACTGGCTAGCGATCGCGTTTTAGCTGACATCGCCGATAGTTACGGACTCGATCGCTTTTTAATGGTTGGAAGTTCCACAGCGAAGGAGAAAGCAGGCTATCGATCGCGTCTCGCTGATGGTTTAGAAGCCATTATCGCCGCATTATATTTAAGTACCGAATCTCTCGATCTCGTTCGTCCTTGGATCGAGCCTCGCTTCGCCAAAATTGCCACAGAAACTCTCTCCGATCCGGCCCGGCTCAATTATAAAGCGGCTTTGCAAGAATGGACGCAAGGGCATTACAAAACGTTACCCGAATATCGCGTTTGCGAGCGCAATACCGAGTACAATAGCAGCGATCGCTTTAGTGCCAGCGTGTGGCTGCGCGATCGCTGTTTGGGAGAAGGAACCGGGCGATCGATTAAAGCAGCCGAACAAGCAGCAGCCCGATCGGCTTTTCTATCTTTTGCTGAGTCGGAAAATGCCAGTCAGGATTGAGAACTGCCAAGCATTCAAGTTAAACTTCTTAGCCTCTCCCTCCATCTTAACATGATTCGGCGGTTCGATCGGCCTCGGTGGGGGCGGCGGGAGATTGAGAGAGTTTGTCGGCGATCGGCTGTGGCCTCCATAGCTGCACTTCAGCATTCCATACTAAACTGAGTCGTTTAGTTGTGTCAAGGAGAGGTGAGAAGATCGCGATCCCTCTGGTAACTCAGCCTGAAAATGGAACTTATGACAGAGGTTATCTTCTGAAAAGCTATCCCCGCCGGCCGATTGTAAAGATGGGGTCAAGAATCTAAGTTAAAATTAAAGCTAAAGTAAATCTTACGCCCTCTCCTCCCATGCACGATAAAGACTGTCCTGAAGTGCCCGATATTCATATCGAGCTCGTTCTACCAGAGTATGAGTTCGTGTTGCCTGAATTTAAGCCTAAATTTAGTCTGCTCGGAATTTTCAGACCAAAAAAGAAACAAACACAAGAGTACGGTCGAATTATCGAGTTTGGCCTGCGTATTGTCAACAATTCCGAGGAACCCATTCGCTTAAACCTCTATGGAGGTTTGAGACCGGAAATTCTCGACGATCGGGGGCAAGCGATAAAAAATCTCTTTTTTTGCAGGCGAGAAAATAAGCTCTTCCTGGAGAATTTTCCGTTGCTACTTCCCCAGGGAGAACATACCACACCCATTATGGTTGTTCTACGGTACTTAATGAAAGAGGGGTGCAACTTTAGCGTGATGAGGAATGATGGATGTACGCATAGTTATATGTTGTCTTACCCGGCGACATATAAAATTCGATTGCTTTATAAAAGTACAGTCGATGAAAGCGTAGAAGAAGAAGTTTACGATCGAGAAAATGCTATATGGAAAAGGATCGACAAGATCCTGAAAGGATCCTTGTCAACCCCTTATGTCGATTTTTGTTTGTCCCAACATCAAGAAAGTGTTCAACCCAACTCAAAGAGGTAATATAATGAACTTAAGAAACTGGTATCGCTCTCATTTACTTTTAGTAACAACCGTTGCCTTGACGATCGCTCCCAGTCAAGAAACTCTGGCCTTTTCGATCGTTCGCTCCCCTTCTGAAAACAATGTATCCTCACCTTCTAGCTTAGGCAGAGAAAAACTCGAAGCAGCTATTATTACTATGGCAAATAGATCTTCTAACCTTAAAGACGAACAGGAAGTTTTTGATTTTCGGGCAAATGGTATAGAGTTTGAGACCGTTATCGATAATGACTCTATCCCCATTCCAGACCCCGAATCTAACTTGCGCGTTTTCGTGCGATTTGGCGTTCAAATTACGAACACGACCTCGCAAGTTGTGCAGTTTGACCGAATGCCCTATCCCAGGCTAAACTTACAGATTTCTAGCCTAGATGGTTCGCTGGCTTCTGAAGCAGTTGCTTCAAACGGATTTACAGCTTCTATTACAGAGGAGTGTCCTTTTACAGTTGAGCCAGGAGAGAGAAAAACTCTATGGGGACGAGCGTTTCTCTTTTGGGAGAATGGCAACTTGAGGATGCAGGGACATCCTTGGGTGGAAATGAACAACCTCGATGCAGGAGAATATATTGCTCAGTTTAATTACTACAGCCCAGGAGGTTTAACTCTTTGCCATGACTACGAGACTGAAAGAGCGGAAATTGTGGACGATCTTTGGTCGGGGAACATTTGTTCTCGCCCAGTCACATTTTCCCTCATAGATCCCTGAAAACTTTCTTTTCTAAGGAGACATCATATCAAATCCTGGGCTCGTAGACAGGAAAACCGAAACCGCGAACTGCTGTCACTAACTGCGTTTGCGCCATGAGGATAACCTGCTTTTGAGGTGAGGATTTGATATCACAATGTTAAGCAGATTTCTTTCGATAGAGCGGAATTTTATCTTTGTAATAGCGACAACGCTGACCCTCAACCTTTTGGGACAGCGAAGCGAAGCCGCTACTTTCCATTTTTCTCAAAGTCCACAAGCGATATTCAATTTTCAAGAACCCTACACCTTACCTGATGGTACTCAGGGAAGTGTTAATTTACAGGTAATTTCCATCATCGATCCCCAAAATTCATCGGGCTTGCTGAATTTGCTAGCAACGGGTTTCCCGGATTGGTCGTTTAACACTGCCCCCCTTGATGCAGTATATGCCATCCCAGTTTATGAAGCATTCGTTCCTGGTGTGCCATCAGGAAATAATAGTGTAGGTGCACAGCTTCAGGTTGTTTACGTTCCAGGAACGGGTGCTCCAATGCCTTCTACCAGCGAGCTTCACTGGATCCAACGAGTGACTTCCAACCATGGAACCACTTCCTCTCTCAACTTGCTGTCAGGCCTTCCAATTGTCACAGACAGGGGACATGGTACTCTGGAAGATAAGATTGATGTTGTTTCCGATCAACTCAATCCTAACTCTCCATTTTACAACCCTTTCTACGACCAATTTGGCAATGCTACGGAAACCTTTTTCGTAGACACACCAACCCGTCCCGATCCGGCAGAACCGCACACTTGGGCGGCGGAGCTCTATTTAGCAGAAGTGAAGGATCCGATTAATAACCCTAAAGATGTCACAATTTATGAAGGTCTTAAGTGGGGATGGCGCAATACAGTTACTCCTCCACCCCCGCCGCCGCCGCCGCCTTCTCCCTCTGTTTGCGATCCCGGTAGCAATGCTGGAGGTAGCGGAGGTGGTGGTGTCGGTTGCACTCGCGCCTGCGATCGCTTGTGAGGCGCGACGAGTGAAGAATTCCCCTCACCCCAAACCCCTCGTCAAACAAACTGCGAAGAGTCCTCTGGTTTCCCCTTTAATACGGAAGGGGGATCTGGCAGAGTCTATTCGTTAGAGGGGGAGGGCCAAAAAAACTTATAGGCAATATACCCTACACCACAGCATAATGCCACAGAAACGGCCAGGCTGATGAGGGCCATCGTCATTTTGAGGACGAACAAGAGGGCGATCGCCCCCGCACCAAAGGCGGCGATTTGTCCTTCTTTCGATAGGTTTTGAAACCACTGTTTGACCGCACGGTAGCGATCGAACCAGGGGGAATCGAACGCTGCGCGATCGCGTTCGATTTGGGCTTCCATTTCTTGCAGTCGCCGTACCCAGTCGGCATCGGAGCGATGGTTCATGACAGATTGACAGTCGATGGGATCGTCGGATCGATCCTATTGTACCAGACTGTCATCCGGGCCGCCTAGACAACCCGCGCTGCCGAGGACAAGGCCATCGTCGGTTCCACTTGATATTTAATCAGATTGGCCAGTTCTTGCAATTGGGCGATCGCTTCGGCCCCCTCGAGTTTCATCAACTCGCGATCGTCGCGCATTTCCGTCCAGGTGATACCGTAATCGGAGACGAGGAAGCGGATCAGGTGGTTTCCTCCCAAGCTGACCATAAACGAAGCGCTATTGCGTTCGCCTCCGCACGTATAGCACGAAGCTAAGTATCCCCGCTTTTCGAGGACGAGGGCGAGGGCTTGTAGGTTGGCCACCAAGTCCCCGACGAACTGGCGGTGTTGTTCTGCGAGTCTGACAAACACGGTTCTCCTCCTATCACCACACCTTAACGATATGGATGGTCTTAAGGTTAATTTAAGATTTCCTCCCAAAACACTTACGATACACGAGGGCGATGAGAAAATCCAGGCGATCGCGATCGCCCTTCCTCTGACTGTAACCAACCCTATCCCAGATGGCGAGTCACGGGCCATACCCAACTCGCAGTATGAAGCAGTTACGCCTCGAGCGCACCCCTCTCGGGATAGAATCGAGGCGATCGGTAAAACTCTGGCATAATAACAGGTTGGGGATTTATCGCTGCGGGGATCGCACTCCGGGATCGATAAGCAAACAAGACGATCGCGATTAGAAATTTTTATCGTAGCACACTCATAAAAGTTGGGGGGATCGGTGGGGCCGGTGGCTGTAAAGGGCTATTGCTAGTTGCCGACTCATGCCCCTAAATAGAAAAACTGGATCCAGATTTTAGAGTTTACTCCCTCATATTTACCGCAACATAGAGAAAAGTGGTTGCGATATACTATAGCGAAAACTCATCATTTTCGCAAGGAAAGATAAGTAATATCTTTCATAATCGTCTCTTTTACTGCCAGTTGCCGACGATCGTAAACGCTGCCCAGTAGGCCGGACGCTGGAAGTTTCCTCGCAAAAGCGTCAGTTGGGCATTGCGGAGGGCTTGGGCTTTGCCAATATCGGGGTTTTCGCTCA